>JBEGKS010000022.1:0-9524 GCA_041183945.1 Bacteroidota bacterium
ATTAAGAAAAACCAACAAGTACAAGGGCATTTAATTAATGAGGTAAAGTCTAAGGTTCCAGAAAATGCAAAATTCATAAGTGGTGGTTCAGGATTTTTAATTGACACTAAGGGTTTCATCATAACCAATACACATGTACTTAAAGGGAATGGGGCCATTGTTATTAATAGTAAGGGAGAAGAATTGAATGCCGATATTATTTACAGCGATTTAAATTCAGACCTAGCCTTACTTAAAATTAATGATGAAGATTTTAAAGCACCGAAAAATTTACCCTTTGTGATTCGCAAAAAGATGACCGATTTGGGAGAAGAAATTTTTACTTTAGGTTACCCTAGAAATGATAATGACATTGTGTATGGCAAAGGATACCTAAGTGCGCAAACAGGATACAATGGAGACAGTAATTCTTATCAAATTCAAATAAGTGCGAACCCAGGTTCTTCTGGAGCCCCTTTATTTAATGATAAAGGAGAGATTATTGGTATTATTAATACAAGACAAAAACAAGCTGAAGGCGTAGCCTTTGCAGTGAAGGCGAATAAAATATTTGACTTAATAGCATCGGTGAACGAAAAAGAAAATAAGAAGTCAGACAAAATTAAATTGTCTAAAAATAATACAGCTAATTTAAGCAATAGAAAAAATCAGCTAAGTAATTTGAAAAATTACATCTACAGTATTAGGTCTTATAACTAAAATAGTCCTACCACAAATTAGAAGGGTACACTTTACTTTCTACTAGTGCATTAATACTTTGTTTCACACCAGGAGCATCTTCTTTGTAAGTAACCCCAAACCATTTTGCATTGGTTGGAATAACCTTTACTTTTCCTAGGCCTAATTCATGGAACCTGCCGGCTACATAAGGTATATAAAATTCAGATTTTAATTCTTGGCCCTTGGCTTTTAAAAATAAGTCAAACTCATGTTCACATAAGTCAATGAAAGTAGGCCCGAAGCACATAAAATTCATACTTACTCTTGTATCTTCTTGCAAAGAAGTTTCTACTCCATTTTCTTCAAATACAATTTGACCATCTGCTCTACGATAAATAGTAGTGCGTTCATTAATTTGCTTTAAATAGCCTTCTGCATCTATAGAACAAACTCCTCTACTCACCGTTCCATTTTCACTTAATGTATTAGATAATTCATAACCCAATATGCAATTGGTTTTCTCATTACACTCTTTTGTTAAAAAAGTATAGGCTTGCTCAAAAGCCTCTTTGCCATAATAATCATCGGCATTAATAACAGCAAAAGCTTCTTTCACCACTTCCTTACAACATAATAAAGCGTGTGCAGTACCCCAAGGTTTCACCCTATCTGCAGCTACTATATAGCCTTCTGTGTATTTATCTAGAGATTGAAATACATATTCAATTTCAATTTTCCCTTTCAACTTAGGTTCAATTGCATTTTTAAAGGCTTCAGCAAAATCGGCACGGATAATAAAAACCACTTTATTAAAGCCTGCGCGAATGGCATCATAAATAGAATATTCCATGATGGTTTCCCCAGCAGGACCAAAGCCCTCGGTTTGCTTCATACTACCATACCTACTTGCCATCCCTGCTGCCAAAATCACTAATGTAGCTGCCATATATTTTCAATTAATTTGAATCTAATTTAATCCTAATTTTAGGATATCCTAGTACTGAATATTGATGATAAATCAGTGTGTAAAAATAACTGATTTCCCTTAAATAAAAAAACATTGAAACCTAGCATTACAATAGATCCCATAACCATTGATCCTATAACCATTGATCCCATTGCTAGCTTTAGTAGTTCAACTATTGAATCTAGTATTTTAAGATTAGATAAACTGCACCCTATTGTAAGTGGCAATAAATGGTTTAAGTTAAGATACTATATTGAAGATGCTATAGCGCATAATGCTTCTACCATTGCAAGTTTTGGAGGTCCTTATTCTAATCACTTGGTAGCATTAGCCTATGCAGCCAAAGAAAAAAACATAAAAAGTATTGGCTATGTAAGAGCCACACAGGAAGATGCCATAACGCCAAGTTTACAAGAAGCGCTTGGCTATGGAATGCAATTAGAGTTTATAGGAAGAACTCATTTTCAAGCAATAAAAAATGATTTATTAAAAAAGAATAATAATGGCAATAATGAACAAAGCGGCGTATACTATATTGACGAAGGAGGCTATGGTGAATTAGGCGCTAAGGGAGCGGCTACCATTTTAAATGAACATTGTAAAAACTATAACACAATTATTGCAGCGGTGGGCACAGGCACAATGCTGGCTGGTTTAATTCAGGCAGCTGCAGCTCATCAAAATGTAATGGGTATTCCTATTTTAAAAAATGAAGCAAGCATTGAAGCAGAAATTAAAACATTATTAATAGATAATACTAAGCCATTCAGATTAATTCACGGATTTCACCAAGACGGTTATGCTAAAACAAACCCAACACTCATCGCTTTCATGAACCAACTTTGGGAAACTGAAAAAATTCCTAGCGATATTGTGTATACAGGTAAACTATTATACGCAGTAGATAATTTATTGAAAGAAAATTATTTCAAAGCAGGAAGTAAAATACTCGTAATACATAGTGGAGGATTGCAAGGCAATAGATCCTTGCCCTCAGGAACCTTGCTTTATTAAACTAGCTCGCTTTATAAAATCAATTCTCTTCAATTAAACTAGCTCGCAATCGAATACTAATTGAAAATGTTTTTTTATTTTCTCTTTCACTTCTTCGTAATTTACTTTATGTCCTAATTCTTTTTCTAAAGAGGTAACCGTTTTACCTTGGATACCACAGGGCACTATAAATTCAAAATGAGATAAATCGGTATTTACATTTAAGGCGAATCCATGCATGGTAATCCACCTGCTACATTTAATTCCCATGGCACAAATTTTTCTTGCCATAAAAGGGTCCTCAGGCTCTAACCAAACGCCCGTTTCTCCTGCACTTCTTTCTCCCTTTAATCCATATTCTGCTATTACATCAATAATAACTTGTTCAAGGCTTCTTAAATACCAACCTAAATCGGTTTTGAATTTATCTAAATCTAAAATGGGATAGCCTACAATTTGTTGCAAACCATGGTAAGTAACATCTCCTCCTCTATTAATATGAAAAAACTCAATCCCTAATTTTTCTAGCTGCTCTTCCGACACTAAAATATGCTCTCTTTTACCACTTTTGCCTAATGTAAATACGGGATTATGCTCCACCATTAATAATCTATGTTCTGTTTGGGTAGTTTTTACATCCTGCTCATTTTGCCTAGCTGCCCATTTGATTTGCGTATTTTTCAGCAGCAACCCCTCCTGGTAATCCCAGCTGGGCTGATAGGAACGAATGCCCATATCCTCGAAAAAAACTTTTTGACGCATAAAGCAAAGTTACAAACTAAGCAGCAATATCCTACTTTTGCATCATGTCTGAAGAATTAGAACCCATCGCCGAAGAAAATAGTGAGTCCCTTTATGAAAGAGTTGCCTTTACAGTAGATAAAGGACAAGCCCCCATGCGCATTGATAAATGGGTGCAAGCAAGAATTGAAGGCATTACCAGAAATAAATTACAAAATGGCATTGATGGTGGTTTTTTAACCGTGAATGGTAAGGTGGTCAAAAGCAATTATAAAACAAGACCAGGTGACGAAGTAGTCTACTTAAGTTATATCAACCCTGAATATACCGACCTCAAACCAGAGGCCATGAACTTAGATATTGTGTATGAAGACGAGGCCGTGATGGTTATTAATAAACCTTCTAATATGGTGGTACATCCAGGTATTGGAAATTATACAGGTACTTTACTCAATGGTGTAGCACATCATTTACTTTCACAAAATCCCGATTTAAACGAAGAAGTACTTCCGCGTTTTGGACTAGTACACCGAATAGATAAAAACACAACTGGTTTAATTGTACTTGCTAAAACACCAGAAGCCGCCTCTCATTTAGCCAAGCAGTTTTTTAATCATACAGTGGAAAGAAAATATGTGGCCCTTGTTTGGGGAGATATGGAACAAGAGGAAGGAACTATTGTGGCGAATATTGCACGCCATAAATCGAATAGAAAAATGTTTGATGCCTACCCCGATGAAGAAATTGGCAAGCATGCCATTACCCATTATAAAGTAATAGAGCGTTATAATTATGTCACGCTTGTATCATGTATATTGGAAACAGGTAGAACGCATCAGATTAGAGTGCATATGAAACATATTGGCCATACCCTTTTCAACGATTTTGAATATGGTGGCGATAGAATTTTAAAAGGCACTATTTATACTAAGTATAAGCAGTTTGTAGATAATTGTTTTGAGGCCTGCCCTAGATGCGCCTTGCATGCACAAACCTTAGGCTTTATACATCCCACTACAGAAAAACAAATTAGCTTTGATAGTCCACTGCCTTCCGATATGCAAGCAGTGATTGAAAAATGGAAATACTATAAAGCCTCTGCGAACCAATAATTTCAGCAATAGAATAACATAAAAAAAGGCGCTACCATTTCTGGAGCGCCTTTTTTATAATCAATCTTAAAAAGTATAATTACTTTCTTATTTTTTATTTTGTGCATTTTGCATTGGTGACAATCCCATTGATTGACCACGTCCAAAAGCTCTGGCTTTAAATAAGCTAAACTTAGAAGGCTCTGCTACATTAGGCCAGCTATTATTCGTTTCATCAATATCGGCTGTTTCACGCATAGGATCTAATTTAATAGACACTGCTTTTTTATTGGTTAAATAAACTTTAGTGACTTTGTTTTCATTATGTCTCCAAATTTGTGCAGAAATTTTATTTACTTCTTTAGTTCCATCTTCAAAAGTAAATTCAACTATAATGGGCATCACCAATCCACCTTTGTTTAAAAAACTAATTTCATATAAATGCACATTTGCATATTTTGCTTTTTCAGCATCCGTCATGGCTTCAGGTACAGGAAAATTGGGTGCAGGTAGTTTAGTCACTGAATCGTATGGTTCAAGGCCTCTATCATATCTCCAATAAAAATCACGCAAACTTGTATCTGCATCTACTAAAAACACAATTGATTTGTCGTTTCTATTTCTAAGTTTAGAAATATCTTCAAAATCATTTAACAAAGGTTTGTCTAATCCTCTTGGTCCACCGCCGCCATACATCATACCACCGCGTCTTCCACCCATGCCACCGCCTTGTGCTGTTGCACTTGCATCATAGACTGCATGCTTAACTGTATCAATGGCAATATCTACTGGATCAATACCATAAAACCATCCTCTCCAGAACCAGTCTAAGTCTTCAGCACTTGCATCTTCCATGGTTCTAAATAAGTCGGCAGGGGTTGGATGTTTGAATGCCCAACGTCTAGCATACTCTTTAAATGAATAGTCAAACAATTCACGACCCATAATTGTTTCTCTTAAAATATTTAAAGCAGTACCTGGTTTTGCATAAGCATTCGGACCAAACTGAATAATATTTTCACTATTAGTCATAATAGGCTCTAATTGATCCTTAGGTAATTTCATATAATCAGCAATAGTCCAGGCTGGCCCACGACGTGTAGGAAATTTATTATCATATAATTCTTCTGTTAAATATTCTACGAAAGTATTTAACCCTTCATCCATCCAAGACCATTGACGCTCATCACTATTCACAATCATTGGGAAAAAGTTATGCCCCACTTCATGAATGATTACACCCAACATGCCATTTTTAGTAGCCTCTGTATAAGAGCCATCTTTTTCAGTACGACCATAGTTAAAACAGATCATTGGATATTCCATACCATTTGAAGCTTCAATACTTTGCGCCACAGGATATGGATAAGGAATACTAAACTTTGAATAAGATTTAATGGTATGGGCCACAGCCTTGGTAGAAAACTTACGGTATAAACCATAAGCCTCTTTACCATAACCACTCATACACATTACTTTTTTGCCTTCTACATTGGCAGCCATCGCATCCCAAATAAATTTACGACTAGAACCAAATGCAAAGTCACGCACATTCTGTGCAGTAAACACCCAAGTCTTTTGAGTAGTGGCTTTATTTTTTTCAGCATTTTTTGCTTCTTCTAAAGTAACAACTTCTACTGGCTCTTTAGAAGTCTGTGCTTTATTCCATCTGGCTAACTGAGCAGCAGAAAGTACTGCTGGATAATTTTGACCTTCCCCAGTTGCAAGTACTACGTGGTCACTAGGAACTGTAATGGCCACTTTATAATTACCAAATGTTAAAGCAAATTCTCCTCTATTGGTAAACTGATGATTTTGCCAACCTTGAAAATCGGAGTACACACATAAACGAGGATACCACTGTGCCATGGTAAATAAGTAGTTACCGTCTTCTGGAAAATACTCATACCCGCCTCTACCCGCTAATGTTAAACGGTCGGTAATTTTATAATTCCAATTAATTTTAAATGCAAATTTTTGACCAGGCTTTAATGCAGTAGGTAATTCCACACGCATCATTGTTTTGTTCACTGTATATTTCAGTGGAGCACCCAAGATGTCTGTAATTTTTTCAATATTATCTCCTAGTCCATTATCTTTTTTCTCATCTATCATAGCGTCGATAGTAGAAGTAGTCATACCTCTGCCTAAATTATTGCTAGTGGCATAGCCGGCATTGTTCACTGTGCTATGTTGGTTCTCGTCTAACTGTAACCATAAATAAGTTAAAACATCGGGAGAGTTATTATAATAAGTGATTGTTTCAGCACCTGTTAAAAGCAATTTACTTTCATCTAAGGTTGCTTTAATATCATAGTCCACTCTTTGTTGCCAATATTTAGGACCCGGTGCACCACTCGCCGTTCTATACTCGTTAGCAGTAGGCAAGATGGTTCCCAACTGCTCAAATTTGTTTCCGTGATTTGATGTTGGATTGTTTCGAATGTCTTGTGCTATTAAAACAGAACAAGTACTTAAGAAAAACAAACTGATGTAAATAAACTTTTTCATTGTTAAAATTTTACCATTATAAAAAAGAAGCGATTCTATCAACCACCATATTCAAAGCCAAAATAATTGCAATGACAGAACCTGCCTGAACATATCTTTTTCTATCAACTTTGAATAGGTCTACGAATATAAATGAAATAATTAAAATTATGCCTACAATGAGTAACTGCCCTAACTCCAGGCCTAGGTTAAAGGAAAATAAAGGGCCCAGTATAGACTCCTCCTTGCCTAATAACATTTTTAGGTAATTACTAAAACCAAGCCCATGGATAAGCCCAAAAAACAAGGCTAAATAGTAAATAACCGGATATTTTGAAGGGGTTTTGGAACTGCTTATTGTAAAGTTAGCAAGCGCTGTAATTAGTATAGTGATGGGTATGAGCAGCTCAATTAAGGCCACGGGAAAACTTATCCAGTTCAAAGTACTTAAGGCCAGCGTCATGGAATGTCCAATGGTAAAAGCCGTAACTAATATTAGTATTTTTTGCCATTTATTCCAGCTATATCTAATCATTAAAGCTAAAATGAATAATATATGATCTGAGCCATTAATATCAATGATATGCTTATACCCTAAATGTAAATAAATTAGCATTTCATTCATATTGATTAATTTTAGGATCTTAAATTAACAAAGACTGCTCTAAGTAACAAATAATTCATTATGACATTCATTGGCATCAAACCACTCGCCACTTTATTTATTGCATTGATGCACCCTTTCTTTATATCCGTGATTGACATCAATCATAACGAGAAAGAGGCAGCCCTTGAAATAAGCGTGCGTACTTTTACAGACGATCTTGAAAAAATGGTGAATCAAGAAAATCATAGCGCCATTGATTTTAATAATCCTGCACAAAAAGAAAAATCAGATCAACTTATTAAAGCCTATCTCACCAAAAAATTATCCCTAGTGGCTGGTGGAACAAAATGCAATTTGGAATATGTAGGATATGAAATTCAAAAAGAAAGTACTTGGACTTATTTTGAAGTAAAAAATATTAAGGAATTAAAACAGCTAAATGTAGTTTGTGATATTTTAGCAGGCATTAGCCCGGAGCAAATTAATATTATACATGTTAAAACAAAAGGGCAAAGAAAAAGCTATGAATTAGCGCTTCCAAAAAATACGACTCAATTTAATTTCTAGACATCCACTTCGAATAAACAATGGCACCTATATAGCCCATTACAAGTCCAATAAGCGTTCCTGCCAATATGTCTAAGGGATAATGTACGCCCACATAAATTTGCGCATAGGAAATAATACCTGCCCATACAAAAAACAAATAGGTATACTTTTTAAACAAGGGTTGTAAGCTCATAAACAAGAACATAGCCAAACTAAAATGATTAGCTGCATGAGAGGAAGTAAAACTGAAACTACTAGGACAAGCAGGAATTAATAACTTTACTTGCGAAAGTATGGCCGGATCGTTGCAGGGTCTTAAACGATGCACAAAGGGTTTGAAAATAAAACTACTTACTTGATCGCTCAGCGCAACAGTAATTGCTACTGTAAGAAGCCATTTCCAAGCCTTCCAACCCCATTTATAGAATAGATAACCTACGAGTGCTATATAAAAGGGGAACCAGTGCTCAGAAGTACGCATCCATGGCATCAATGAATCGAAGAAAGTGTTGGTCCATTGACCATTGATTAGCTTAAATAGGCCTTGATCTGCCTGCTCTAAAGTTGCCCCAATGTCTAGTATCATGCCATAAAGATACAAGGAAGTGCAAAAATTTAAAGTAAATTTGCCGAACCAATTTATAAAGTAAAAAAGAGCAGCTATGTCACTTATTAAGAGTATTTCAGGATTTAGGGGCACTATTGGGGGTAAACCCAATGATAACCTTACTCCTATAGACATTGTTAAGTTTGCCTCTGCCTATGGCAGCTGGCTTCTCCATAAAGGCCCTGGCAAGAAAAAAGTAGTAGTGGGCAGAGATGGCAGAATTAGCGGAGAAATGGTAGAAGTATTGGTAGAACAAAGCCTGTTGGCATTAGGCATTGATGTAATTCATTTGGGTTTAAGCACCACGCCTACTGTTGAAATGGCCGTAGTTTTTGAAAAAGCAGATGGTGGTATAATTCTTACAGCTAGTCATAACCCCAAACAGTGGAACGCTTTAAAACTATTAAATGAAAAAGGAGAATTTGTAAGTGGTGAGGAAGGGAAAACCATTCTAACATTAGCTGCTAACGAAGATTTTAATTATGCAAGCATAGATGATTTAGGAAAAATAATAGCAGGCAACAATAGTCTCGAAAAACATATTGAAGCCATTGTGAACTACCCATTAGTAGATGTGGATGCTATTAAAACAGCAAATTTTTCTGTGGTGGTAGATGCTATTAATAGCTCTGGCGCTTTTACAGTACCTGCCTTATTAAAAGCCATTGGTGTAAATGATATTACCGTTTTAAATGGGGACATGCATGGAAACTTTGCGCACAACCCAGAACCTTTGAAAGAACACCTTACTGAACTTTGTGGTACAGTCGTTTCAAAAAAAGCGAGTTTGGGAATAGCCGTAGACCCCGATGTAGACCG
>JBEGKS010000023.1:0-9473 GCA_041183945.1 Bacteroidota bacterium
GTATAAGGTTATTAATTTGGAAGGTGGTATGAGTAATTGGAAAATGAATGGTTTTCCAGTGGAAGGTGCCGGGAATAAAGCGCAAATGCGCGTTGAGGATTTGAATACAACTACCAATACTAATAAAATAGTACTAGTTGAAGTTGGAGCCGATTGGTGCCCACCTTGTAGAAAAATGTTACCCGTACTTGAAGCCTTAAAACAAAAACCTACTACTCCTTTTTATTTTTTAAGAGTAGATGGAGGTAATGATATAGATGTAATGAAATCTCTAAATGCCGAAGGTTTACCTACTTTTATTTTGTTTAAAAATGGTAAAGAAACATGGAGACATGAAGGTTTAGTAACGCTGGAAGAATTTAATGCTGCTTTACGTAAATAAGTTATTCTAGAAATATTCCTAGTTTTATATTATAACTAATCTTTTACTGATATTTTTTGATAATAATTTTTTAATTAGGTTTTCTATAGCCTCTTAAAAAATCGGTAATGGCCATTCTTTTTTTACCTTCCCATTGAATATCATCAATGCCAATATAGCCACCCTTGCAAGCAATTTTTGCAAATGTTTTTCCATCGGTAATAAAAGTTCCTGGTTTTTCTGCAGCGGGCGAATCAATTATATGTGTAGTAAATAATTTCACCATTTTCCCATCTATTTTGGTAATGGCTCCAGGAAATGGCGCTAGTCCTCTAATTAAATTATGAATACTTGCAGCTGGGTTCTCCCAATTAATTTCACAGTCCTTTGTAAAAATTTTAGGCGCGTGTTTTAAATCAACACTTATTTCCGATTGTGCCTTGGCTTGAATAGAATTATTATTGAGCCCTTCAATTGTTTTTACAAGTAATGAAGCACCTACTTCTTTCATAGTATCGTGTAGTTCGCCTGCCGTCATATTGGCGCTAATCTCAATGGGTGCTTGTAATAAAATATTACCAGTATCAATGGCATGTTGTAATTGGAAAGTAGTTACCCCGGTTTGTTTTTCTCCATTGATAATGGCCCAATTAATAGGAGCGGCACCTCTATATTGAGGCAGTAATGAACCGTGCACATTTAAAGTACCCATGGGCGGAAAAGACCATATAATTTCCGGAAGCATTCTAAAAGCGACTACTACTTGTAGGTCGGGATGCAGGTTTTTGAGGGCCTCGAAAAATTCGGGTGATTTTAGTTTTTCTGGTTGCAGTACCGGTAAATTATTTTCAAGGGCAAATTGTTTTACAGCACTTTGTTGTAGCTGCATGCCTCTACCCCCTGGTTTATCTGGAGCCGTCACAACCGCTACCACATTCATTTTAGCTGCTAATAAGGCGCTTAAAGAAGCTACCGCAAAAGCAGGAGTGCCCATAAAAATAATCCTCGGTTTTCTATCCATTACGCAAAGTTAGTTTATCTGCCATAATTATGTACTTTTGCCCTTTGCACCCTAGGTGCCTTACTAAAAATAAACAATATGCAACAAGTAAAAAATGGGGATACCATTCAAGTGCATTATCACGGTACTTTAACTAGTGGTGAGACATTTGACTCTTCAGAAGGAAGAGCTCCTTTGGAATTCGAAGTGGGTAAAGGAATGGTTATTCCTGGATTCGATAGTGGCGTTTTAGGTATGACTGTGGGTGAGAAAAAGACGATTAATATTCCTTTTATGGAAGCCTATGGTCCAAAACAACCTGAAATGATAGTTGAATTTCCGAAAGCACAATTCCCTGCGGATTTAAATCCAACAGTTGGAATGGCTTTAACTATGAATAATGGTCAAGGACAACAATTTCAAGTGATCGTAGTAGAAGTGAAAGAAGAAGTAGTGGTTTTAGATGCGAATCATTCTTTAGCAGGCCAAGACTTAACCTTTGCTTTAGAATTAGTGAAAATCGATTCTCCATCAAGTATTATTATGCCTTAAAAGGTTTTATAATTTCTATAAAATGTCCCGCGTCTTACTAAGGTGTCGGGACATTTTTATTATCTTTAGTTATGGGATTAGAATCATTAGAAGTAGCCAATCGTTTATTGAGGTATGTGCAAGTGGATACGCAGAGCGACCCTTATTCCACTAGTTTCCCCTCAACAGAAAAACAAAAAAATTTATCTAAAATATTGGTAGCTGAATTGCAGCAAATGGGCATTGAGGATGCGGCCATGGATACTAATGGTTATGTAATGGCCACCATTCCTGCAACACATAATAGAAAAGTACCCATTGTTTGTTTCTGCGCGCATGTAGATACAGCGCCCGATTGCAGTGGCACGAATGTTAAACCTATTTTACATGAAAATTATAATGGAGCACCCATTATATTACCAGACGACCCAACACAAATAATTACAACAGCTGCTTATCCTTATTTAAAGAATTTTATAGGTAAGTCTATTATTACTGCTTCTGGAAAAACTTTATTGGGTTCGGATGATAAAGCGGGCGTAGCCATTATAATGGAAATGGCTAGTTATTTAATGAAAAATAAAAATATTGAACACGGCAGTATTAAAATTTTATTTACACCCGATGAAGAAGTAGGAAGAGGCACAGAACATTTAGATATAAAAAAACTAGGCGCCGATTTTGGATACACATTAGATGGAGGGGAACTTGCTAGTTTTGAAATGGAAACCTTTAGCGCCGATAGTTTAGTATTAAATATTCAAGGAGTAATTGCACATCCAGGTGCTGCAAAAGGGGTACTACAAAATGCCATTAAAATTGCTGCCGCTATTTTAGCTGCCTTACCTAAAAATGAGTGGAGTCCAGAACATACAGAAGGGCGTATGGGATTTATTCATCCTAATCATATTGAAGGAGGTGCAGAAACAGCGCGCATTGAATTTTTAGTACGCGACTTTGATACTGCTCAATTAAAACTACATGCTGAAAGGTTATATGAAATTGCTCAAAAAGTAATTGCTACAGAACCGGACTTTTCTAAGGCCAGCATTAGCATGGAAATTAAGGAGCAGTACCGCAACATGAGAGAAGTGATTGATCAGCATCCCCATATTGTTGAAAAGGCGATAGATGCCTATAAATTAGTAGGCTTAACCCCCATTGTCACTCCCATAAGAGGTGGTACGGACGGCAGTCGTATGAGTTTTATGGGCCTACCTACTCCGAATATATTTACAGGTATGCAAGCTATTCATAGTAAGCATGAATGGGTGGCTGTTTCTGATATGGAAAAGTCGGTAGAAGTGCTGGTTAAATTGGTGGAAATAATTTAACAAATTGATAGTTATTCACATCCTTTCATTTTCAAACAAAACGATTTAACTTTAATTCATAAATTTAACGCTATGCTTTTTTTGTTACAAGTTGCTGAGGATAAAATTTCATTATTGAGTTTATTGCAAAAAGGGGGATGGATTATGTATCCATTGTATATACTTTTAGTAATTGCCATTTTTGTTTTTATTGAGCGTGTTTTAGCTATTAAAAAAGCAGGTGCCATGGATCCTAAATTTATGTTCATCATAAAGGATCATATTTTATCTGGAAATATTGATGCAGCAAAAAGCATGGCTAAGAATGCAGAAAATCCAGTGGCGAAAATGATTGAAAAAGGTATTATGAGAATTGGCAAGCCTATTGATGCTATTGAAAAGAGCATGGAGAATGTGGGGAAATTAGAAATGTATTCTATGGAGCGTAATTTAAATATTTTATCATTAGTGGCTGGTATTGCGCCTATGTTTGGTTTTCTAGGAACCATTGTAGGTATGGTTCAATTATTTTATGGCATCGCCTCTACTGGAGAATATACTTTGAATACTATTGCAGGAGGTATCTATACAAAAATGATTACTTCGGCTACTGGTTTAATTATTGGTTTAATTGCTTATGTGGGTCATAACTATTTATCTACTCAAATAGATAAGACGGCCAATAAAATGGAAACCGCAAGCGCCGACTTTTTAGATATTTTACAAGAATCCACTCATTCTTAATTTATGAATTTAAGAAAGCGATTAAGAAATTCTCCCGAAGTGCATACAGGTGCATTGAATGATATATTATTCATATTATTATTGTTCTTTTTAATTGTATCTACTTTAGCGAACCCCAATGTTATTAAGGTTTCTAATCCTAAAGCTTCTAGCGATACCAAGGCGAAACAAACTGTAGTGGTGACTATTGATAAAGATCAAAAATTATTCATTGGTTCAGCTGCCGTTACCTTGGAGGCTTTACCGAATGAGTTAAAAATATTTTTAGCGAAAGAAACGGAGAAACCTTCTGTAGTAATTAATGGAGACAGTGTGGCTAATTTAGGGGTTACTATACAGGTAATGCAAATTATAAAGTCCTTAGGCGCAACACCCGTTGTAGCGGTAAACCCAGCGCACTAGTTTATTTCAGTTTCTAATTATTTAATGCTAACTATTTAATGCTAGTGATTACTCAAGTAATTCAGTAATTTTTTAGTAGCTATTTCAAGCTTGCTCTAATCATTCTATTTTTACCAAAACTATCCTGCCTTAATTCAGCATGGAAATTAAGTTCATCTAATAAAGCTAGTATGGCTTTTCCTTGGTCATAATGTATCTCAAAAAATAATTGTCCGTTGGTAGATAAATTTTGCTTTGCCATTTTAGCAATGGCTTTATAATAAATAAGAGGGTCCTCATTCGATACAAATAAAGCAATGGAGGGTTCAAAGCCCACTATCTGTTCTTGCATATTTGCTTTTTCTCTGATAGGAATATAGGGGGGGTTACTTACAATAATATCATAAGTATTATCCAGTGCAGCTGTGTTTAAAATATCTTGCTCTATCCATTCTATGGTAGCCTTTGCATTATTGGCATTGATTTCAGCTACTGCTAAGGCTTCTTTACTTATATCTAATCCTGTAAGGCTACATAAGGGTAGGGCTAATTTTAAAGCAATGGGTATACAACCAGAGCCAGTGCCTATATCAATTATAGATAATGGTTTATTCATTATACTCGCATAAGAAATAATCCATTCTACTAATTCTTCAGTTTCTGGTCTTGGAATTAAGACATGTTCATTCACCATTAATTCATTGCCCATAAACCAGGCCTTGCCTAAAATATATTGTATGGGTTTACCCGCTAATAACTGCTCGGCATAATCTTCTATTTGTACTTGCTGTTCTTTGGTGAATGCTGTGTTTACATTTACAATTTGTTGCATCCTATTCCATCCAGTAACCGCCTCGATAAGCATACCTATTAAACTACTCAATTCTACTGCATCAATTTTAGAGGCCAGCTTTTGCTTGAGGAATATTTTAATTTCTTGTAAACTCATACCACAATGTTACAAATGATTATGCATTATGAACTAGCTTTGAACAAATAATTCTAAGAACGCCTGCTTATATGGATCCTCATTTTTATAGTACCATTGAAATACCAGCTATTGCTGAATTTAAGGATAGGGGAAGTAGGTTCTTGGCCTACTCTTACCCAGTAGATTCTGTGGATACTTGTAAAAAAATTATAGCAGGGCTTAAAAAAGAACATCCCAAAGCTGTTCATTTTTGTGTGGCCTATAGAATAGGAGTGGAAGGAAATATATTTAGAGCCAGTGATGATGGAGAGCCTGCGGGTTCTGCAGGCAGGCCCATCCTAGGACAAATAGATAGCAAACAACTTACCAATATAATGGTGGTGGTAGTGCGCTATTTTGGAGGTAGTTTATTAGGTGTACCTGGTTTAATTAATGCATATAAAACCGCTACTACACTTGCTTTACAATTAGCACCCATTGTGCAAAAGCCCATTGAACTGAATTATGAATTAAATTTTGATTATCATCAAATGAATGAAGTGATGATGATTGTGAAGCAATATAATTGTTCAGTATCGGAACAGGAAGCGCAATTATTTGTACAATTAAAAATTGGTATACCCAAAGCGAGGTTAGAAGAAGTGCTGAATAAATTCAATGATTTAAGAGAAGTAAAATTAACCTTGATCTCTAATTAATATAGCCAACTTAGTATTTATAAAAACCCTCTCCTGTTTTTACACCTAGTTTTCCCTGCTCTACCATTTTAACTAATAATGCAGCAGGAGTGTATTTTGAATTATTAAAACCTTCTTCCATAATGATCATAATATTCTTACAAACATCAAGCCCAATATAATCGGCTAGTTGTAAGGGCCCCATGGGATGTGCCATACCTAGTTTCATAATTTGATCAATGGTTGCAGCATCGCTTATGCCTTCAGAAAATGCATGTATGGCTTCATTAATCATGGGCATTAAAATTCTATTGGCAATAAAACCTGGCGCGTCTTTTACTACGCAAGGAATTTTATCTATTTTTTTGGTTAGGGCTACGATGCTATCCGTTACGCTTTCGGCAGTGGCGTTGCCATTAATTATTTCAACCAATTTCATGATGGGCACTGGGTTCATAAAATGCATACCAATAACTAGTGTGGGCCTCTTAGTAGCAGCGGCTAATTGAGCAATTGAAATAGAAGAAGTATTGGTAGCCAGTATACAAGTAGGCTTTGCGTATTGGTCAAGACTTGCGAATATCTTTTTTTTAATCTCTGCATTTTCAGTAGCAGCTTCAATAACTAAGTCGGCATGTACAACGCCTTTTTCAATAGATGTAGATGTTTGAATATTGGATAGCGTACTTGCTTTGTCTTCAGCTGTAATAGTTTGTTTGGAAATTTGTCTGTCTAAATTCTTTTCAATGGTAGCCATTGCTTTTTCTAAAGCAGGGGCTTGTGCATCTATTAATTGAACCTTGAAACCTCTTTGTGCAAAAACATGTGCAATGCCATTACCCATGGTGCCAGCACCAATCACAGCAATATTTTCCATAAAATTATTTTTTCGATTTATAATCACCCCTTTTCCATGCATTGATAAAACTTCTCCATGCACTTGGGTTTAATATATTCATTGGAGGCAATTGCCCGGAGTAATAATATTTAGAAGCTTGTTGTGTCAAAGATGCGCCCACTGCTTCTTTACCATCATAAGGCAAGCTAGAAAGAATAATTCTTTTCTGACTCATGCTGGTATTTTTTCTAGCGGTCTCATACATATCGTCATCCACTTTAGCGTTTACAAAATCTCTTTCAAACTGCGCACGCGAAGGTCTGGCTCTTAAAATAGTGGCGGGTAAAAAATTCGTATCATTTACCATTAATTGAATAACGCTATATTGGTTGCCTTCTAATTTTAATGGAATTAAGATGGTTCTATCTTTAAAACCTACACAAGAAAATGTAATGCGCTCGCCTTTATTTACTGCAATGGAGAAAACACCATCATTATTGGTAATGGTTCCACGGCCTTTTTTATCCACTAAAACACTTGCAAAAGGGATGGCCTTTAAGCTGTCGGCCGTCATAATAACTCCATATAATTGAATCACAGAGTCGCGGTAAATATCGACCGTTTGAGCATAGGCCTTGTTTTGACTAAAGCTAGCCAGGGTAATAATTGTTATAAATAATGCCTTTCTCATGTACTTGCAAATTTAAGCCTCAATCTTGAAATAATCGAAGCCATTTTTGAATATTCTGCCTCTTAAAACAGCAAAATAAGTGCAATGAGCGTTAACTTTGCAGCGATCTAAATTTTTTAACAAAAACTTCCATAATGACTACCTCGGATATTTTAAAGGCCCTAAGTAATGTGCAGGAACCAGATTTGGGCAAGGACTTGGTTACTTTAAATATGATCAAAGACCTTCAAGTGGATGGTGATAAGGTGAGCTTTACCATTGTGCTTACAACTCCAGCCTGTCCTATGAAGGATTTGATGAAAAATGCCTGTGAAAATGCCATTAAATTACTAGTGAACAAGGCGGCTATTATTGAAGTAAATTTTACATCCAATACCACCAGTTTAAGAAAAGATGAGAAAGCGGTATTAGGACAGGTTAAAAATATTATTGCAGTAGTGAGTGGTAAAGGAGGGGTTGGAAAAAGTACTGTTTCAGCTAACTTGGCTTTGGCTTTAGCAGAAGGTGGCGCGAAAGTTGGATTAATGGACGCCGATATTTATGGCCCTAGTGTTCCTATTATGTTTGGCGTAAGAGGTCAAAGACCCATGATGAAAGATGGTGATGGAAATGGAATTATAATTCCTTTAGAAAAATATGGTATTAAATTAATGAGTATTGGATTATTGGTGGATGAAAAAGATGCAGTGGTTTGGAGAGGTCCAATGGCTAGTAGTGCAATTCGTCAATTCATTACCGATGTAGATTGGGGAGAGCTAGATTATTTAGTGATTGACATGCCTCCTGGCACTGGTGATATACATTTAACCATTATGCAAACAGTTCCTGTAACAGGCGTAGTAATTGTAACTACCCCTCAAACAGTAGCACTTGCCGATGCTAAAAAAGCCATTGCCATGTTTGGTCAAGCGAATGTGAAAGTGCCCATTATTGGTTTAATTGAAAACATGTCTTACTTCACACCTGCAGAATTACCGAATAATAAATATTATTTATTTGGAAAGCAAGGCGGACAGAATTTAGCCACAGAATATGATTTAGCTTTCTTAGGAGAAATACCATTAGTACAATCCATAAGAGAAGGTGGTGATGCAGGTGTACCTGCCATGGTAGGGGAAGAAGAAGTTTCTAAAGCAGCGCTAAGAGGAGTCGTATCTAATGCGGTTCGTCAAATAGCTATTCGTAATGCCAATCTTCCTAGAACAGAAACAATATCAGTTGCTTAATATGCCAAGTAAAATTATCATTGCTATTGACGGTTATTCTTCTTGTGGAAAAAGCACTTTGGCAAAAGCCTTAGCGGCTCAATTGGAATATGTATTTATTGATACAGGGGCTATGTACCGTGCGGTGGCACTTTATTTTTTAAGAAACAATATTGATTTTGATAATGAAGCTCAAATTCTAAAAGCCTTAGCAGCAATAAAATTAAACTTTGTATACAATGCTACAAGTTTAAAAAGTGATATGGTTTTGAATGGTGAAAATGTAGAAGCTGAAATTAGAGAAATGCGTGTGAGTGAAAAAGTGAGTGAAGTGGCTACTATTGGCGCAGTAAGAGACTTTGCTGTAGCACAACAGCAAGCCATGGGTGAATTCAAAGGTATTGTAATGGATGGTAGAGATATTGGAACTGTTGTGTTTCCTAAAGCAGAGCTTAAAATATTTGTAACAGCCGACCCTGCTGTTCGCGTAGAAAGAAGATTTTTAGAATTGAAAAATACCAATCCCGCTATTCGTAAAGAAGAAATTGAAGCGAACTTGAAGCACCGAGATTTAATGGATACTACAAGAGAAAGAAGCCCATTAAAACAAGCTGAAGATGCTGTTGTTTTAGACAATACAAATATGACTAGAGAAGAGCAATTTAATTTAGCACTTAGTTGGGCGATTGCCAAAATTGGATAACTTCTTCAAGCGCATCTTCTACTTTATAATAACCTGCAATTTTTCTAATCACCGATTCCACTACTGTATCAGGACAACTAGCGCCGCTAGTCATAAGT
>JBEGKS010000024.1:0-13097 GCA_041183945.1 Bacteroidota bacterium
AGCGCAACAAAAAATTATTCAGCAGTACTTAAACATACAAGGAACTAATGCAGAAAAATTAAAACAGTTAAGTGTTTTACTAGGCAATAATGAAGTAGGGCTAAAAGGTATTGAAGAAATTAATTATGTACTAGACTACCACGTTCAAACCGGCATGGACAAGCATTTGATGGCCGACTTCACTTTAGCAAGAGGTCTTAATTATTATACAGGTATTATATTTGAAGTGAAAGCCATAGATGCGCAAATGGGTAGCATTGGAGGCGGTGGCCGTTATAACGATTTAACAAGTTTATTTGGCGTTCCTAATATTGCAGGCGTGGGTATTAGTTTTGGAGTAGACAGAATTTATGATGTAATGGAAGAGAAGAATTTATTTCCTTCCACCATTGATCAAACCACTCAAGTATTATTTTTTAATTTAGGCGAACAGGAAACTAAAGCAGCTTATTTGCAAATGATGCTATTAAGGAATAAAAAAATTGCTTGTGAAATTTACCCTGAAAAGAGCAAATTCGACAAGCAATTTAAATACGCGGAGAAAAAAGGAATTCCCAACGTTATTATCATAGGTACAGAAGAATTAGCTAAAAATGAATGCAGTGTAAAAAATATTATTACAGGCAAACAAACCACTATTTCTTTAGCGGACCTTTCTAATTTTGAGTTCTAGAAATTTTTATTCGCCCAAACCTTAGCGTAAAAATCTTCTTCTTTTAATGCAAAAGTAGTAGCCGTTCTTTTAGCAGTTAATTCCATTCCTTGAACAATAATAGTTAAGGTTTCTACTGAATTATCAGCACCTCTTTTAAAAATAATAGGCGCATCATAGGCACTTAAATAAAAAGTATCTACTCCTTTCTTTTCCAAAGGCGTAGAACCCATTGCAGAATTAATAGTTAAAACAGTATCTTCTGCAGTCAAGGTTACTTCTGTTACTGGACTTCCTTCAGGAAATACATATTTGCCTAAATAATCTTTCAAAGAACTAGTTTGTGCGTTTGCTGTAGCGATTACCCCCATTAGGATAACTGCCATTAAGAAGATTTTTTTCATAATTTATTATTTATTTGATTCAAATTGTTTTTCGAAAATAAGTAAAATGGCGCCCATTTGGCAATAATTTTATATTAATTATGAAAGGATAAGAAAGAACAGAAAAAGGGGCTCAAAAAAGATTTAAATCTATCCAAATCCGATCAAGTATCTTTGCATTATGGAGAAGACAAGACCTAATATTAGACAAGTAGAAGTCGCTGAGATTGAGCGATTTATATCAAAAATAGGCGAAAAGCCTTTTAGAGTAAAACAGATTGTAGAATGGTTATGGCAAAAACATGCACATAGCTTCGACGAAATGACCAACTTAAGCAAGGACTTACGTGGCTTATTAGAAAATGAATTTCAACTACCTGCTTTACAAATTAATACCACTCAACAAAGTGAAGATGGTACTTTGAAAACACGTTTTAAAACCTATGATGGTCATATGATCGAAGGGGTTTTAATTCCCACTACTTTAAGAAAGACCGCCTGCGTGTCTTCTCAAATTGGATGTAGTTTGAGTTGTAAATTTTGCGCAACAGGTACCATGGAGCGAAAAAGAAATTTAAACTTTGATGAAATTTATGATCAAGTCGTTTATATTTTACAACAAAGCGAAGCTACTTATGAAAAACATTTAAGCAATATTGTTTTCATGGGTATGGGTGAGCCTTTGATGAACTACCATAATGTTTTAAAGGCTATTGAAAAAATTACCTCACCAGATGGTTTAGGTATGAGTGCTAAAAGAATTACCGTGTCTACAGCAGGGCTTATTAAACAAATAAGACAATTAGGAGACGATAATGTGAAATTTAAATTAGCCATTTCACTACATGCCGCGAACGATAAAAAGCGAAATGAAATTATGCCTATCAACGAAAGCAATAATATAAAAGGACTCGTTGAAGCCATTAATTACTTTTATAAAAAGACAGGCACTGAAGTTACTTTTGAATATATCTTATTCAAAGACTTTAACGATTCAGAAAAAGACGCTGAAGAATTGACTAAAATATACAGACAAGTACCTGCCGATTTAATCAATGTCATAGAATACAACCCAGTGGATATTTTTCCTTTTGACAAACCAGACGAAGCAGGCTTTGAAAGATTTGTAGAAATTTTACAAAAAAATAGAGTGAATGTGCGCGTAAGACATAGTAGAGGAAAGGATATAGACGCCGCTTGTGGTCAATTAGCGAATAAAGATAATTTTTAATAGTAGGACGCATGAATCAAAAAAGATCGGACAACTTTGACAAGTTTTCTAATAAGAAAAAAGGAAGTGCTGTTAAAGAAGAATATAGACAAGAAAAAAAGAAAGCTAAAATTGAAATGAGGGCGGCTGGAGAAGCCATGCGTCAAAGAAAAAAAGATAAAGAAAGAGGTATTCCTGTTGAACCCTTAGGTAATAATAAAAGAATTCCTCCTGCTTCAAAAAGAACTCCTACTTCTTATGTAAAAAAAGGAGAGGCTCCTAAATATGGTGAACTAGCTAGCCCCTTTCCTGCTAAATCTAAGTTTACGAATAAAAGAACGCCAGCATCCATGGATAAGGCAGATGAAAAAAGAACAGCCTCCATTGGTAAGGTGACTGCTGCTGCCGATGCTCCTTTTGAACAAATGCCTTTGAATAAATACATTGCACATGCAGGTATATCGGGTAGAAGAGAAGCCGCTGAATTGGTAAAGGCTGGGCATGTGGCAGTAAATGGCGATACCGTTTTAGAGCCTGGTTATAAAGTGAAGTACAAAGATGTAGTAAGATTAAAAGGTAAAGTTTTACAACTACAAGTAACGCCAGTTTATATTTTATTAAATAAACCAAAGGATTATATCTGTACAGCAAATGACCCTGAAGGCAGAAAAACAGTTTTAGATATTATTAAAAACGCTACTACACAAAGAATGTTTCCAGTAGGGCGTTTAGATAGAAACACAACAGGTGTTTTAATTTTAACCAATGACGGCGACTTAGCACAAAAATTAACGCACCCTTCCTACGAGATTAAAAAAATATACGAAGTGACTTTAGATAAACCTGTGACCAAGGCCGATATGGAGTCTATTGCTGCAGGTGTTGAATTAGAAGATGGATTTATTGCAGCCGATGCTGTAAGTTATTTATCGAACACTTCTAAAAATGTAATTGGCATTGAAATTCATAGCGGCCGCAATCGTATTGTGCGTCGTATTTTTGAACATTTAGGCTATGATGTAAGACATTTAGATAGAGTGATGTTTGCAAATCTTACCAAGAAAAATGTGGACCGTGGTAAATGGCGTTTTTTAGCGGAGAAAGAAGTAAGATTACTTAAGTTTTTAAATAAATCATTTACTAGAAAATCTTCCAAATAAAAATTACATGTTATCTATTTTATTTGAAGATGAGGATATGATTGTTTTGAATAAGCCTGCTGGTTTATTAAGTATCCCTGATAGGTTTGGCAAAGAAGTTTCTTTAAAGTCTTTATTGCAAGAAAAATACGGAGAAATTTTTACCGTACACCGTTTAGACCAACACACTAGTGGCTTAATTGTATTTGCAAAAAATGCAGAAGCCCATAAATTATTAAGCGAATTATTTGAAGGAAGAAGCATTGAAAAAAAATACCTAGGCTTAGTTTTAGGCAGACCGCCCGCAGAAGGAAGTATTGACCAGCCTATTATGGAACATCCTGTAAAAAAGGGGACCATGGTCGTACATGCCAAAGGAAAAATTGCTTTAACTACTTACCAGGTGATAGAAAATTACAAACGCTTTGCATGGGTTTCATTTCAAATTCATACCGGAAGAACGCATCAAATACGCTTGCATGCCAAACAAATAGGACATCCTATCGTAGCCGATGATGTCTATGGTGATGGAGAGAAACTATTACTATCTTCTATCAAAAAGAAAAATTTTAAACTTAGCAAGGCCGAGGAAGAAGAAAGACCCCTACTTGCTAGACAGGCCTTGCATGCGCATTCACTAAAGTTTCTCTACAAAGAAAAAGAGCTTCATATAGAAGCTCCTTTACCTAAAGATTTAACCGCTACTTTACAGCAGTTGGATAAATGGAATAAAGAAAAATAGTTTTTACTTGAGCGTATTTTTATACACTACGCCATCTTTCATTACGAAGTTTACCTTTCCCATTTGATATACATTCTTAGTAGGATCGCCCTCTACGGCAACAATATCTGCTAATTTATTTTTTTCAATACTTCCTAAAATTGCTTGTGTACCCATTAAGTCTGCAGCATTCCATGTAGCTGCTTGTATTGTTTCTAAAAAAGGCATGCCTCCTTCTGTCATGTACACAAACTCTTTCCAATTCGTTCCATGCGCATACACACCCGCATCGGTTCCAAATGCAATTTTAACGCCCGCTTTATACGCTTTTGAAAAAGTATTTTGAATTTTAGGCCCAATTTCTAAAGCTTTTTTAGCAACCATCGGTGGATAGTAACCAGGAATTTTTGCAGAATCTGCTGCAGATTTTCCAGCAATAATAGTAGGCACTAAATAAGTACCGTATTGTACCATTAATGGAAATACCGACTCATCCATTAAAGTGCCATGCTCTATTGAACTAACTCCACCGCGAATAGCTCTTTTCATTGCTTCTACTCCATGACAATGTGCAGCTACTTTAAAACCGTAATCTTTGGCAGCAGCCACAATGGCTTTTACTTCTTCTTCAGTGAACTGAGGATTCTCTCCATTAGTAGCCATACTAAGTACACCACCGCTTGCTGTAATTTTTATTAAGTCAGATCCATCTTTATATCTTTGTCTTACTGCTTTGTAAGCATCTTCTGGTCCATTGATGACACCATCTTTAGGTCCTGGATCTCCCATTAAATCGGGTCTATAATTATTGGTAGGATCGGCATGTCCTCCTGTTGTCGCAATAGATTTTCCTGCAGTAAAAATGCGAGGGCCCACAACATATCCTTTTTGAATGGCTTTGCGCATAGCAATATTAGCACCTGAACCACCCAAGTCACGCACTGAAGTAAATCCGGCCATTAAATCTCTTTCTGCAAAACGCAGTGAACCATAGGCAATATCTGCTTGACTTTGCGTGAAGCCTTCTAAATATCTATTGGGATTAGTTTCGTTTTCAACATGCACATGCATATCCATTAGGCCGGGCATCACAGTACTATTTTTTAAATTCACTACTTTATCAGTAGCTGTACCTGATTGATAACCATCTAGTACATCCGTAATTTTATTACCCTCAATTACAATTGTTTTTTCTTTTAAAACTTGCAATTGTCTTACATCAATTAATTGACCACATTGCAAATAGGTTTTTTGCGCTTGGACAGAAATGACTAAAACAGCAAAAGATACACTGAATAAAAAATGCTTCATACGTAAATTATTTAGAGATTAAATATACAAAAAAACCTCAGCCTTTTATAGCGGAGGTTTAATTTGTTGGGCAATGACTCGAATCACCAGTGACACACTGTTTACTGAAGCGTTCACTGCCTAAGATATTTAAATGACTTAACCTTATTAGATTAGATTCCTAAGAAGCTATTTATTCGGCTGCGGGGTATAGCGTAAATAAGGTTTTACTATATTCAATCCTTTGGGGAATTTAATAAGGGCGTCTTCTGTTTTAACTGCAGGTACTACAATGACATCTTCCCCTTCCACCCAATTTGCAGGGGTGGCTACACTATAGTTGGCTGTTAACTGTAAAGAATCGATGACTCTTAATACTTCTACAAAATTTCTTCCTGTAGAAGCTGGATAGGTTAAGGTTAATTTAATTTTTTTATCGGGACCAATAATAAATAAAGAACGAACTGTAAATGTTTCAGAAGCATTGGGATGTATCATATCATAAGCATGCGCAATTGTTTTATCATCATCTGCAATAATGGGAAAGCCCACAGTTACATGTTGCGTTTCATTGATATCTGTTATCCACTTTTGATGACTTTCTACTCCATCAACACTTAAGGCTAATACTTTTACATTACGTTTTGCAAACTCTTCTTGTAAAGCAGCAGTGCGTCCTAATTCTGTTGTACAAACCGGAGTGAAGTCGGCAGGATGAGAAAATAAAATGCCCCAACTGTCTCCTAAATATTGATGAAAGCTAATATCACCAGTACTTGTTTTTGCTTTAAAATCGGGAGCAATATCCCCTAGTCTTAAACTCATTTTTTATAATTATTAGTATGTAAAAATTAGATGTCCTTCAATGATTATGATTAGATAATGATGAAGAGAACACAAAGATATGCATTTCCTACTAATTTAGTAGACTTTTGTATAAATATTTTAAAAATATTTTTTACCCTTTTAAAAAAATAGAATGAATAGTGAATTGTTACACTCAAAAACAATTATTCTTGAGTGGGGGCCGAGGTATATAAATCTAATAAGCCATCGGGTAGTTCAACACTAATGGTTTTGGCCTTATGATTTACCGCTTTTAAACTTTCTTCATGTAAAGGAATATAGGCTTCTTGGCCTTGGTATAATATGGTCACCATTAATTGATGAGGTTGTTCAATCACTTCTTGAATAACACCTAAAGACTTTCCAGCTTCCACCACCGTGTAGCCTAGCAAGGCCAAAGGAGATTGCTTATCCACTAATTTTTGAAATTCATCTTGAGGTAACCATACTTTTTTACCTAAAAGCATCGCAGTGGCTTCTCTACTATTAATGCCTTCCAATTGTACATGCGAAATGGTATCTGTTTTAGCAGATGCGCTTTGAATAAAATAGGGAATAAAACTTGCTGCATTTTTTTCTACAAATAAGGCATCAATGCCTTTAAAATGAATGGGCTTGCCTAAGGCATGCTCAATAATAACATGACCAGTAATTCCATGCGGTGCTACAATTTTTCCTATATGTATGTACTGACTCATTTGCTAATTTAATTCATTTATCGACAAAATCATTTTCAAAAAAAACCCCCAATTCCGTTGATAGGAACCAGGGGCTTTTATAAAGCTAGATTAATTTTAAAAATTATTCTGCAGCAGGCGTTTCTTCAGTTGTTGCCTCCGCTGCTGGTGCAGCTTCCTCTTCAACTGGTGCAGCAACTTCTTCAGCTACTGGCTCTGCTACTTTTTTAGCAACAGGTACATACACTTTTTTAGCAGCTTCTGCTTTTTTGTGTGTATCACTAGTGCTTGCAATTTTTGTTTCATGTGCTGCATACCATGTTTGGAATTTCTCCATCGCAGTTGCATCATCAAACAAACCTAATTTTACTCCACGAAGTAAATGTTTCAAATAAAGAACCCCTTTGAAAGATAAAATTCTGTGAACGGTGTCTGTAGGTTGAGCACCTTTGTTTAACCACTCCAATGCCTTTTGACGATCCAATTGGATAGTTGCAGGAACTGTTAATGGGTTGTAAGTACCAATTTTTTGGATGAATTTACCATCTCTTGGTGCACGTCCGTCAGCCACTACTATAAAGTAGAAAGGCCTTTTTTTACTACCGTGACGTTGTAGTCTCATTTTTACTGCCATGTTAAATAGAAATTTATAGGCGTTATTAAATAGGGTTAACCGGCTGCAAAGATAGTCAAAACCACTGAATATACAAAGGAAAAAGAGGTCTAAAACCTATTAATATATGATTATCAATGACTTAGCTTAGAATTAGCGTCTCAAACCAGGCATTTTACCGGCCATTGCCCCCGATGACATCTGCTTCATCATCTGCTTCATTTGGTCGAACTGCTTAATAAAGGCATTGATTTCTCCGATATCCTTTCCTGCGCCTTTGGCAATTCTTTGCTTACGACTCTGAGAAAGTAAATCTGGATTTCTTCTTTCTAAAACGGTCATCGATTGAATAATGGCTTCTACTCCTTTAAAGGCATCGTCTTTAATGTCTACATCTTTTAAACTCTTGCCCATGCCTGGGATCATGCCCATTAAATCTTTCAGGTTTCCCATTTTTTTGATCTGCTGTATCTGTGTCAAGAAATCTTCAAAATCAAATTGATTTTTTCGAATTCTTTTTTCTAATTTTTTTGCTTCTGCTTCATCAAATTGCGATTGCGCTTTTTCAACCAAGGAAGTAATATCTCCCATGCCTAAAATTCTTTGCGCCATTCTCTCTGGATGAAAAACAGTAAGCGTATCTAATTTTTCACCACTGCTCATAAACTTAATAGGTTTATTCACGGTGTATTTAATAGATAAAGCGGCACCCCCTCTAGTATCACCATCTAACTTGGTTAATACGACTCCTGTAAAATCTAAACGCTCATTAAAAACTTTGGCGGTATTCACTGCATCCTGCCCTGTCATTGAGTCTACAACGAATAATATTTCTTGTGGTTGAATTTCATTTTTAATAGCAGCCACTTCATTCATCATTACTTCATCCACCGCTAAACGCCCTGCTGTATCAATAATAATTACATTTTTATTATTTGCTTTTGCGTAGACCAATGCATTTTGCGCAATAGAGACTGCATTTTTATTTTCTCTTTCTACAAAAACATCTACGCCAATTTGTTCTCCTAATAAGGTGAGTTGATCCATGGCTGCAGGACGGTAAATATCGGCAGCTACTAATAAGGGCGATTTTTTTTGCGCTTTTAAATAATTAGCCAACTTACCAGAAAAAGTAGTTTTACCAGAACCTTGTAAACCCGCTACTAAAATAATAGTGGGACTTTTTGAAAGGTCCATCAAAGAAGCTTCATTACCCATTAAAGCCGTCAACTCATCTTGCACAATTTTCACCATCAATTGTCCTGGGCTAATGGCATTAATAACTTTTGCACCAATGGCCTTTTCTTTAATACTATCTGTAAATTCTTTGGCTATTTTAAAATTGACATCGGCATCCAACAAAGCTTTTCGGATATCTTTCAGGGTATTGGCAACATTCAATTCATTAATTCTCGCCTGCCCTTTTAGGTGCTTAAACGCAGATTCTAATTTTTCACTCAAACTATTAAACATATTTACAACATTAAGGGGAGCAAAGATAAGTGATCATAATGAGTCAAGCATCATGAATTCAAAAGGTATAAATACGTTAAAATTAAAAAATTTCGCAGGTCCAGATTAGGTACAATTTATTGATTATCAATTACTTGTAAGTAAATAGAGAATACGCTAAGTATCTCTTGACAGTTTGTTAACTAATAAAGAATAAAAAATACTTGGAACCTAACCTTTATTTAATATTATTGCACCTAACGAATCAAATTTAAGAGGAGCTAGTTATATATGAGTAAGAAACAATTATTTACACTTGAATTTCCGGTGAGATGTTCACCTAATATATTATTTGAATTTTTATCAACCGCCTCTGGACTTCAGGAATGGTTTGCAGATAAAGTAGATGAATGGGAAAATGTTTTTAGTTTTTCATGGAATGGAGGCTCTAGAGCCTGATAAATTTATAAAATTTAGATGGTTACATGGCGAGAAGAATGAATACTTCGAATTTAGAATTGAAAAAACAGAAATTTCAAATCAAACTATTTTAATCGTGAAAGATTTTGCTGAGAAAAACGAAGTCAAAGATCAAAGCCGACTTTGGGAATATCAGATTAAAGAACTTTTTCATCGTATAGGTAGTTAGCACCCACATTTTGTTCAAGAAATTAGACATACTAATTCTTAAAGCCTTCATTGGCCCTTTTTTGGCAGCACTCACTATTTCAACTTTTGTGCTGACTATGCAATTCTTTTGGTTATACATTGATGACTTAGTGGGTAAAGGTTTAGACTTACTTACCATTTTACAATTAGTAGGACTTGTTTCTGTAAGTACTTTTACCACAGCGCTTCCTTTAGCCTTGCTTTTTTCTTCTATCATGACTTTTGGAAATTTAGGAGAAAGCTTTGAACTCATAGCCATCAAGGCTGCGGGTATTCCACTCATACGCTTTATGCGTCCGCTATTTTTGTTCACCATTTTTTTAGCAGGTATTGCATTTTTATTTTCGAATAATATTATACCGGTAACGCAAATGAAGCTTACCAATTTGAAATATGAAATTATTATAGCTAAGCCTGCCATTGATTTAAAGGAAGGTATCTTTTATGATAAAATAGATGGCTATGTGATTAAATTAGGCAAGAAAGAATCGAATGATAGTGTAATGCATAACATTACCATTTTTGAAAAAAGATTTGGACTACAAGATAATTTAATCATGGCCGAGTCGGGTGTGATGCGTGTATCTAAAAATAAAAAGTTTTTAGAATTTATCATGTATAATGGATGGCGCTATCAAGAAAGAGGAGCACGCAGTACCACTAATACAGAATTCACTAGACTTTATTTCAAGGAGTACAAAAAAATATTCGATCTGAAAAGTTTTCAGATGAATAAGAGCAGCGACGTACTGTATGATCCAAAAATGTTAAGTGTAAGGCAACTAAGTAAGGCCATGGATTCTTTACAAAACAAAGATGCTTACTTTATTAAAAAGACCAATGCCGATGTAGCTTCTTATTTAAAGTTTATGAACTACAAAGACAGTAGTCAACTTTTTAATGCCAAGAAAAAGATAGCTCCCTTAAAAAGCTTTGACAAACTTATTCCAGATTCTTTAATAAGCAGTATTCAACTCACATCGGGCTATCAGTTCTCTTCCATATTATATAACCTTACCGCCATTTCAGATACTTATAAGGACAATAAAAAAGCAAATTCTTTACATGGAATTGAGTGGCATCGAAAGTTTACATTATCCTTTGCCTGCTTTGTGCTTTTTTTAATAGGCGCTCCACTGGGTTCCATAATTAGAAAAGGAGGCCTTGGTACACCCTTAGTGCTAGCCATTATTTTCTTTGTCCTATTTTTCTTACTTAATAATTTTGGAGAAAAATTAGCTAAATCGGGTCAGTGGGATGTGTTCTCTGGTATGTGGATGTCTTCCATTATTTTAATACCTGTTGGCCTGTTCTTAACTTACAAGGCTATGCGTGATTCCCAGCTATTTAACCAAGAATTTTACTACCGACTTTTACAGCCAATTAAAGTAACTTTACAGAAGTACTTTAAAAAATAAAACCATGTCAAAATCAACTCAAAACAGACGTCAGTTTATCACTACATCTGGTAAAGCAGGTATGGCCCTTGCCGCAATGCCTCTAATGGCAAAAATTAGTTCAATAACTCCAACTACTCCCCTTTCTACATTGAATGCTGCGAATGAATATGTACAGCAACCATTAAATTATGACTATGCAGCATTGGAACCATTTATTGATGCTATGACCATGGAAATACATTATACAAAACATGCCGCTACTTACGCAAAAAATTTAGCAGATGCAGCGCTTGCAGAAAAACTAGATACTACACAAACAAGTCTGAAGCAATTATTAAATACTATTTCTTCTTATTCGGTAAAAATGAGAAACAATGCAGGCGGACATTTTAATCATGAAATGTTTTGGCAGGTGATGAAACCTGCTCCTGCCACTTTACCCACTGGTGAATTAGCAGAAGCCATTAATAAAAGTTTTGGTTCATTGGATAATTTTAAAACCGCTTTTGGCGATGCGGCTAAAACAAGATTTGGTAGCGGATGGGCATGGCTAATAGTGAAAGCAGATAATAGTGTAGCGGTTTGCTCAACGCCTAATCAGGATAACCCGCTTATGAATATAGCGGAAACAAAAGGCGCCCCTATTCTTTGTTTAGATGTTTGGGAACATGCTTATTATTTGAAGTATCAAAACAAACGTCCCGACTACATCAATGCTTGGTGGAATTTAGTGAATTGGGAATTTGTTCAGAAAAAATTTGCTGAAGCAAAACAAGCTTAATTCATTTCCAATTGTATCCCTTGCAAAAGTCAAAACAAAATTTAAAGATTCAGTTTTTTGTAACAAGTTTAAGTATCATCTTATTTGTACTTAAATTTATTGCTTATTTCATGACACATTCTTTGTCTGTTTTATCAGATGCATTAGAAAGTATTGTGAATGTCTTAGCAGGTTTAATTGGACTCTATAGTTTATATATAGCTTCAAAGCCTAAAGACAAAGACCATCCTTATGGACACGGCAAGGCCGAATTCATTTCTGCAGCTTTTGAAGGAAGTTTAATTATTACAGCAGGCTTTATAATATTATACGAATCTATCATTACCTTTTTTGAACCCAGTACCTTACATGGACTAGACAATGGTATTTGGATTTTACTTTCCACTGCAGTACTAAATATGGCAGCAGGCCTTGGCGCAAAAGCCATTGGAAAGAAAAATAAATCTTTAGCATTAAGCTCTAGTGGCCAACACTTATTAATTGATAGCTACACCACTTTTGCAGTAGCCATTGGCATAGGCCTAGTTATTTATACTGGTTATAAAACCATTGATGCAATTATTGCTATTGGTATGGGCTTATGGATTATTTATAATGGTTATAAAATTATTAGAGAATCGCTAGCAGGTATTATGGATGAAGCCGACCTAGCCTTACTAGAAGAAGTCATTGCAGAAATAAATTTATCAAGGAATGAAAAATGGATTGACCTGCATAATTTAAGAGTTATAAAATATGGCGCTTTAATGCATATCGACTGTCACTTAACCGTGCCTTGGTATTTTAATGTCAATGAAGCGCATGCTTCGGTAGATGATTTTACTAGGCTCATAAAAAATAAATTTGGAGACAGTGTGGAATTTTTTGTGCACACCGATGGCTGTATGCCATTTAGCTGTCCTATTTGTACCATTGAAGCATGTGAAAAAAGAAAATCACCCTTTGAAAAAAAATTAAATTGGAATGTAGAAAATGTTTTGTCAGATAGCAAACATCAATTAGCATAAATAAACATCATAAAATTTTATTTTAAAAATTACAGCATATGAAAGCATGGACCGAATATCAAGAAAAAAATAAAGACCGCTTTTTAGAGGAGCTATTGGCCTTATTACGCATACCTAGTGTAAGTGCAAAAACCGAGCACAATGGCGATATGCTAGCTTGCGCTAAAGCAGTAGAAAAATCTTTACAAGAAGCAGGCGCACCCATTACAAAAATTTATGAAACAGAAGGTCATCCAATAGTTTACGCTGAAATTAAT
>JBEGKS010000025.1:0-9969 GCA_041183945.1 Bacteroidota bacterium
TATATTCTAAAATATGTGAAACAATTTGGTGCTATGGTGAATTTAACCCATCAGGATATTGCCAATGACTTAAACACCTCAAGAGAAGTAATTAGTCGCCTATTAAAGAAAATGGAGCATAACGGCTGGATTATTATGAACCGAAACTCTTTTGACTGGATCAAAAAATAATACATTGTAGTGTGATATATGTCACCCAATTAAGTATTGGGTTAATGTACTTTTGTACAAGAAAAATATATCAAAATGCAAAATATAATTAAATCCATTAAGGAAAAAAAGGGCACTTTATTAGACGTTAGAAGCCCTATGGAATTTGAAGAAAACCACATCCCAAGTGCGATCAATATCCCTTTAGATATTATTGAATCCAATATTAAACAAATCTCAGCAATGCAAAAGCCAATTGTTGTCTATTGCTTAAGTGGAGGCCGTAGCTCAATGGCTACTGGCATCTTGCAACAAAATGGTATACAAGACATTTATAATGGAGGCGGAATTTTTAGCCTAAATAACATCATAAACAATAATTAATATGTTCCCCTTTTTCAAAAAACTATTTGGCCCTGGAACTGATTTTAAAGAACTCAAAGAGGCAGGTGCTATTATTTTGGACGTTCGTTCTCCTCAAGAATTTGATAGAGGTAATATTAAGGGATCCAAAAATATTCCTGTAAATAATGTTCAACGAGAAATAAGTAATATTAAAAAGTGGAATAAACCTGTAATTACAGTTTGTCAAAGTGGTGCTAGAAGCGGTATGGCTAAATCAGTACTAAAAGCTGCAGGTATCGAAGTGTTCAATCAAAACTTAGATAACTATGACTTTATTTTTTCAAAAGTATAAACGAGATTTAATAGGTATTACCCTTGGAGCGGTAGCTGGTTTCTTATATTGGAAATTTGTAGGTTGTTCTAGTGGTACCTGCATGATTACTTCTAAGCCAATTAACAGTACCTTGTATGGTGCAGTAATGGGCTTTTTAGTTGCTGGGATTTTTAAAAAAGACAAATAAATTTATTTCATCATCAAATTTTATATTATGAAAGCAAATATGGGATCATTAGACAAAGCAATTAGAATTATTATAGCCATTGCTTTTGCAATGCTTTATATTACTAAAACTGTAGAAGGTACAGCAGGTATTGTTCTACTCGTAGTAGGTGGTGTTTTTTTATTAACGAGTATTGTTAGTTTTTGTCCTTTGTACACTATTTTAGGTTTGAACAGTAATTCAAAAAAGTAGCAAAATTTTAGTTGAAAATAGCTAAATAAAAAAGGAGCCATAATTACGATGGCTCCTTTTTTATTACTTAATCTAAGTTTAAGAAACTAAAGCTAACTCAGTACTTGCGGCCTTCCATAATTGATACCCACCCGATAGGTTTTGTACTTGCTCATAGCCATTCTGTAAAAGTATTCGTTGTGCTAAGTACCCTCTAAGTCCTGCCTCGCAATAAATATAAATTCTTTTATTTTTTGAAATCTCTCCTAATCTATCTCTAATCTCATCAATAGGAATATTGATTGCATTGGGTATTTTTCCATTTTCAAATTCAGCTGCAGTTCTTACATCAATTAATAAATCGTCAGGGCTTATAGTAGGTAGCTCATTCCAATAAAAAATACGGAGCCTATCTAATATAATATTTTCAGCTACAAAACCAGCCATATTTACAGGGTCTTTTGCTGAAGAATAAGGAGGTGCATAAGCATGTTCAAATTCAACCATTTCATCAATGGTGCCTTTTCTTTTAATAATAGACGATAAAATGTCTATCCTTTTATCTACTCCATCATAACCTGCAATTTGAGCACTCAATAACTGACCTGTTTTTATCGAAAATGCAATTTGGATACTCATTTGTTTTGAACCAGGATAATAACTAGCATGAGATCCATTATGTGTTGTGGAAACCTTATGCTCGATATGGGCAGTGGTTAAATGTTTAGCCGCTGTTCCAGCAGTAGCAATGGTCATATCAAACACTTTTACAATAGCTGTATTAATTGAACCATGATAGCTTTGTACATTTCCTAGCACTATATTATTAGCACAAATGCGACCTTGTTTATTGGCAGGACCTGCTAAATAAGTAATTAAGGCTTGATTCGTAATTGGGTTAGTGAATTCAATCGCATCACCAACTGCATATATATCAGGGTTAGAGGTTTGTAAGAATTCATTTACCCATATACCTCTAGTTTCTCCTATTTTAAGACCTGCCCCTACTGCTAATTTTGTATCTGGCTTTACTCCAATAGATAATATCACAACATCCGCATCTATGGATTCCCCAGATTTTAAATTGACTTTTAATTGGTTACCTACTTTCTCAAATCCTGTAACTGCTGTATTTAAACTTAGATCTACTCCTTTACTGCGGATATGCTGTTGAACAATGGCTGCAATAGGAAAATCTAATGGCGCTAATATTTGATTACCCATTTCGATGATACTCACTTCCATTCCTAATTCTTGCAAATTTTCGGCCATTTCTAATCCAATAAAACCAGCACCAATCACCACTGCTTTTTTAATTGCTCTATTACTAACATAGGACTTAATGTAATCCGTATCATTCACATTTCTTAATGTGAATATCCCTTCACTCATTATTCCAGATAAAGGCGGCCTCATAGGTTCAGCACCAGGAGACAAAACCAATTTATCATAAGTTTCACTGTAAAGTTCTCCTGTTTTCTGATTTCTTGCATTAATGATTTTAGTTGCAGCATTCACTTCTAATACCTCGGTTTGAATTCGAACATCAATCTTAAATCTTTGATTAAAAGAGGCCGCAGTTTGTACAAATAATTTATTTCTATCTGTAATTACATTTCCAATATAATAGGGCAAACCACAATTGGCATAAGAAATATACTCGCCCTTTTCAAATAGTACGATTTCAGCATGCTCATCCAAGCGTCTTAACCTTGCTGCAGTGCTTGCTCCACCTGCCACTGCGCCAACTATTATGTATTTCATTTTAATATTTTAGACCACAAAGTTCAATCAATAATAAAATCTTAATTGTGACATAAATCACGCTACACTAGTTATGATATTAATTGGATTTTAAATTATCAATTGTGATATATATCACTACTATTGGCAAAGGCAGTAAGTACATTTACTGAAACAAGATAACATGGCAAATATTGTTGTATTAGGCGCAGGCGTTGCTGGTCATACGGCTGCGGCATACCTTCAAAAAGGACTCAATAAAAACGAGCATAAGATAAAAGTGATCTCTCCTACTCCAAACTATCAATGGATTCCATCCAATATTTGGGTGGGTGTTGGTAGAATGACCCCTGAAGAAATTAAATTTGATTTAAGACCATTGTATAAAAAATGGGGGATTGAATTTATTCAAGCGAAGGCGCAAAGTTTTTACCCTGAAGGTGATGAGCATATGAATACAGGATTTGTTGAAGTAGAATATACCAACGAAGAAAATAAAGGTGAAAAAATAAAAGTAGCTTACGATTATTTAATTAATGCTACGGGACCAAAATTAAACTTTGAAGCAACAGAAGGTCTAGTTCCTGGAAATGGGAATATTGCATCGGTATGTACTTTTGGTCATGCCAGTCATGCATGGGAACTATTTCAAGAAAAATTGGACAAAATGAAAAATGGCGAAAAACAAATTTTTGTCATTGGAACAGGCTATCCCACTGCAACCTGCCAAGGTGCCGCCTTTGAGTATATTTTAAATGTTGATTTTGAAATTAAAAGAAGAGGATTAGAAAAGCAAGCCCAAGTAATTTGGATTACGAATGAATATGAATTAGGTGACTTTGGAATGGGTGGCGCCTTTATTCCAAAAGGTGGATTTATTTCAAATACTAAGTTGTTTGCAGAATCATATTTTGTTGAAAGAAACATTACCTGGATTAAAAGAGCAGGTGTGAAAAAATTAGACGATCATACAATTTATTACGAAAATTTAGATGGGGAATATTTAGAACAGCCCTATGATTTCGCGATGCTCATACCAGGTTTTGCAGGACATGGATTTAAAGCCTATGATAAAACAGGTAAAGACATTTCAGATAAATTATTTGCACTAAGTGGACTTATGAAAGTAGATGCAGACTATACCCCAAAACCATTTGAACAATGGACTATTAAAGATTGGCCTGAAACTTATCAAAATCCAAGTTATCCTAACATCTTTGCACCCGGTATTGCATTTGCACCTCCCCACTCTATTTCTAAACCCATGACAAGTAAAAATGGTACACCCATTTTTGCATCTGCCCCAAGAACTGGTATGCCTTCAGGAATTATGGGCAAGGTAACAGCAGACAATATCATAAACTGGATAAAAACTGGCAATGCCACAATGATTCACAAGGCATCAATGGGACGTATGGGTGCAGCTTGTATTGTATCAGCTGGATATGGCATGCGAAAAGGAACTGCGGCTACCATGACTGTGAGCCCTGTAGTACCCGATTGGGAAAAATTTCCTCAGTGGGGAAGAGATATTAAAACCACCATGGGCGAACCAGGATTGGCAGGACATTGGTTAAAGTGGTTAATGCATTATATGTTCTTATACAAAGCAAAAGGTTTGCCATTTTGGTGGATGATTCCTGAATAAAAATAAAAAAAACATAATGGAAAACAGACTCATTATAACAAAATACTCCGAGCAGTATTATCCTCCTACCCCTAATAATTTTACATTGTTTTTAAGGAGATCTATATTCTTTCAATTAATTCGTTTTTTTATACTGAACTATAAAATAATGAAGATTGTAATTAAAGGGCATTCGTAAGAAAATAGAAAACCTCACGTAAAAACAAAAAAGGACCCACTATTTAACGGGATTGCCAGCTTCACTTCGTTCGCTGTCATCCTCCAAGGTCGCCTTACCCAAAGCCTTTCAAACACAAATCTTCGATTTGCGTTTGTCTTTTTTAACGCTCCTCCGCTCAATCAAGCAAGCTTGTTTCGCGGCTTCACATTAAAAAAGCCTCTCAACTTGCGTTGAGAGGCTTTGTAGCGAGATCGGGATTTGAACCCGGGACCTCAGGATTATGAAGATTTTTCAAGTAAATGAAAGTGTTGATTTTTAATAGGTTATTTTTTTACAAAACCGAAATCAACCGATTTGGACCGAATTCAGGGGGCGTTTTCCTCACGCAGAGGAATTTCATCATTTTATCAAGTTTAGAAATTCATTCTTATAACTCCAAACTTTAAAATCAAATAATAAACCCTTGGGGGCAATTAGAATTTTATTTTTTTATGGTATAAGTAAAAGTCTTTGAAGCATCTTCATTGTGCTCTGAGTTTTTCATGAAGTATGATCTTATATATTCCACTTTCACATCCTCAGGATGAACTGTAATATGTAAAAATCCAGAATTTGGAAGTATTTCTCCAATTGTATAAGCTTCTTTATTAAAAGCCGTATGAGTATCATCTGCCGGATTAGGTACAGATTGATAAATAACACCATCTAGTTCTTGTTTTGCAAAAAGGTGGTCATGCCCCTGAAAAAATATGGATACTTTGTTATTTATAAATAGTTGGTGGATGGGCATATCCCATCCGCTTCGATAGCTGTCAAACTGCCATTGCCCATTTTGTCCAAAACCTCCCCACTCATAATATTTTGCTCTTTCTACACCTCCACGTCCTGTACCATTAACATGGTGTGCAAAAACAAATTTGAATTTTGATTTTGAATTTTCCAAGGTTTTTTTAAGCCATTCATATTGTTTTATACCAAGTGTGATGCTCCAGGGATCTTTCTTTCCCTTGTTCCCTTCAATATTGGGCTGGTTGTCTACTGCTACATCTGAATGCCAATATGGGTCTATCACTACAAACAAAGCATTACCCCACTCAAATGCATAATAATCTTTTAGTAATCCAATAAATGGAACAGTATCATTATCGCCACTATAAAATTGATTTGGTGCAGGTAATGGAAAAAACTTTTTTCTAGCAAGCCCAGCTTGTATAGCAGCGTTATCTGGTGTACCATTCAATAAATATTTGGCAGCCTGTTCATGGTTACCGTTAACTAAGTAAAGTGGTGGATTTGTCCCTGGATTACCTAGATAATAACGTTGTGTTTTATAAATAGGTTCTACATTTTCACGTGTGGCTGAATTACTTGCTACCAGTCTATCTATGTTAAAGTCATCTCCAAGCATAAAATAGAAATCAGGTTTATATTCAGTAACATGTTCTATTGTTTGTTGATATAAATTTGAATTAAACATTTTACCTACTCTTTCTGGATGTGAATCTCCTTGTATTCCAAAAGAGAATGATGTAGTTGGATTTTTTTGAGTTGCAAACCAAGATTCAGATGTTACAGTAAATTTACTCTCACCTGCTAGGCGATAGTTTAATCTGTAATAATACAATGAATTTGGTTTTAATTGATTAATAATGATTTCAAGTGGTTCACTATTTGTAGTTTTAAACATACTAGTTTTATAATTGTATTTACCACTTTCTATTGCATATTCAATGAACCCTTCAGCATCTTTTTCAAGAATTACACTTGCAGTGACTGAATTATTTGTAGGGGAGCCAATAATCATGTTTCCAATAGGTATTGCTAATTCACTCATTTTGTTCCCAAAGTTTTTTGATCCTTTTTGATTTTGTTTTTTTTGTTCAAATTTTTTCCCCTTTTGAGAGAAGCTTGTTGTAGAAACTATAATCAATAAAGATGTACAAAAGAAAAAAGGTATAAGTTTTTTTGGCTGCATAATAAATTATTTTAATAATTGGTTTCTGAAATCATAGTATATTATTAGATAATTGATTAATTATTAAATCAATATTGTAGAAATTTGATTTACTTTATAATTTTTAAAAATAACTCAATGTTGAATTATAATTTTTTTACTTGATATAAATTTATCTGTTTCGAAATTTAAAAAGTAGATGCCATTGGGTAATCTACTTGTATCAATTTCTTTTGTTTTTGTAACCAATACAGACTCTCCCATTATATTCAATATTTTAACAAAATCATTACTTATAACTTCATTGATCCCCGTAATGGGGGATGGTTGTATGGTATAAGTATATGATATATCTCCGTTTTTCCTAGTAGCATTTTCTTCACTTGGCAAATAGGTTCTGATATAATCCACTTGTGCCTTATCGGCACTAACAGTGACATACATGTAACCTCTATTGGGTAATAAGGTTCCATTTACATAACCATAAGGAGCTCCTGTTATAGTGGTAATATTTTTCGCTGATGGTTGAGGGACTTCTTGATATACAATGCCATCTTTATCTTGTTTGGCAAATAAGTGATCATGGCCATGAAAATAAACACTGGCTTTATTTTCAAACATTAAGTAATGAATAGGTTTATCCCAACCTGGTCTGTTGTTTGAAAATCCATAGGTAGAATCCGTATTTCTACCGCCCATTTCATATAAATGAGCAAATTCAGTTCCGCCGCGTCCCTCCGTTCCTGAGCCTCCAACCAATTGATGACTAAATAAAAATTTAAATTTTGCTTTACTATTAGCAAGGGTATTTTTTAGCCAATTATACTGTTGTAAACCTAAGGTCCAACCCCATTCTGGTTTTGATTTAGTATACATGTATGGATCTAGTACAATAAATAAAGCATTACCCCATTCCCAAGCATAATAATTTTCTCGAATTCCTACATTGGCCTCTGGAATAGTATTTCCCGAATAAAATTTATTTGGATAAGGATTGGGAAAATACGTTTTTCTAATTAAAGCAGCCATAGTTGGCAAGCTTGTTAAACCTGTATTTGGAAGCCATCCTAATTCCCCTTCATGATTGCCCAGTGTTACATATAATGGAACAGAATGTGTAAGCTCATTAAAGTATTGTCTAAATAATAAGGTTCGATCCACAATAGACGTTTTATCAATTACAGGTAATTTATCACTCATTGCATTATCACCTAGATCAATTATAAAATCGGGTTTTTTTGAAAGCATGTGTTGTAAGGTTAACTTATAAGCATCTGGATTAGTATTACTATCTAAATGTGGATCTGCTTCAACAACAAATGAAAATGTTGTAGTTGATTTTCGTTGCGTTTGAAAAAAGTGTTCCGCTCCAGAAATGTAATTTCCGGAAGATTTATTTGCTAAATATTTTGTTCGATAATAATATTTAGTATCTGGTAATAAATTAATAAAATCTACTTCTAATGGTGTATCTGCGATTGTTTTATATACTGGTGTAATTATAGAATAATTACCGGGAGATGTTCCATACTCCCAATACACATTTACACTTTGATCAAATAAAATACTAAGGGTAATGGTGGAATCAGTTGGTCTCCCTAAAACCTCAGTATAGTTTTGCGAACTAACTTCGGTGAATAAGAATGTATTAATCAAAATGATAATAATATATTTTTTCATGTTACAATTAATTGCTTATTATAATTTTTTTTCTTGCAGCTTGATTGCCTGCCTGTATATTTAAAAAATATATTCCTGGCTGCCATCCTGAAACATCTATTTCTTTGTTATTAGATATTAATAAAATATCTCCGTTAATATTTATTAACTTAGCTTCAAAACTGTTGATATTATTTATAAAACGAAGGAATAATTTATTTTTTGCAGGATTAGGAAAAACTTCTACAAACTCACTATTTGATGCACTTGGTAAGTCATTTATGCCTGTAACTATACAACTGCCAATTGTATAACTAAAGCCAATTTCTCTATTTTTATGTTTACCATCCAAAGTATCCTTGGGTAAGTATGCTTTTACATAATCAACTTTTACACAGGAAGATGAAACACTAACACGTATATGACCTGTGCCATCCAAAGTGTCTGAAACGAAAGCATCTGCATTTGCAAGTTTCCCGATCATATAAGTTGAATCACTTGGCATAGGAACTTCCTGATAATGAACTCCATCCATCATTTCATGTGCAAACAAATGATCATGTCCCTGAAAAAAGATATTTACCCCATTATCTTTAAATAATTGATGAATAGGTTTGCTCCATCCTGGCCTATTTTTATCAAAACCCCATGTTTTACCATCTTGCTCATAACCACCCCATTCAAATAATTTTGCTGGAATAATACCACCTCGTCCTTGACCTCTATTATGATGAGCAAAAACAAATTTATATTTAGATGTACTTTTTTCAAGGGTTGTTTTTAACCAATTATATTGTTTCGCACCTAATGACCAATCCCAACCTTGTGGTTTATCTGAATTTGGATTTTGATTTCGGTATACATCCAAAACCACAAATAATGCATCCCCCCACGTCCAAGCATAATAGTTTTCAGGATTAGCAACGCCATAAGGTTCAACATCATCATTTCCAGAATAAAATGAATTTGGATAAGGATTAGGGTAATAATACTTGCGCCACTGGGTTCCCCATATTGCTAAATTGTTGGGGGGTGTTTGACCTAAAAAAAAATCATTTTCCCCTTCATGATTTCCCAAGGAAATATAAAAAGGAATGGAATGACAAATTGACCCTAAATATTGTCGATAGTCCTTGTGTAAAACATCTAATTCAGCAGAGGTAATTGTAAATGGATTGTGATCATCCCCAAAAATATCTCCCAATGAAAGCATAAAATCAGGTTTGTCTAAGGCTTGATTGTTCAAACTTATCTGATACATACTTCTAATCCCCTTTTTATCATATAAATGCTCATCTGATTCAACAGTGAAAGTGAACACAGTATTTATGGAACGTTGAGTGTTAAAGTAATATTCAGAAGAAACCTTAAAATTTGATACTGAATTTGATTTATATTGTACCCTATAATAATACTTCGTATTAGCATTTAATCCTGTAAGGTCAATCTCATCAGGAACATTTGCTTTCGCAACAAAATTTGTAGTGGTTTTTCCATAAACTCCGGAATTAGTCCCATATTCAATGTAATAATCAACATTTAGATCAAAAAGTATGCTTATAGTCACAGATTTATCAGT
>JBEGKS010000026.1:0-9107 GCA_041183945.1 Bacteroidota bacterium
CTTCATATACAATGTAGAAGTAAGCAATAGCACTTATAGTTCCCCATAATGTTGCTTGTGCTGGAGCAACTGCTTCTCCCCAATAACCTGTAACTAACATTACAACAGAAGCTAAAATCATTTTCCATAATAAACTTGTTGTACCACCTGCTTTTTTAGTGATTAAATAAAATTCAACACACATTAAAGGCACAGTTAATAACCAGTCAACATAACGGAAAAAAGTTGGACTATCATGCGTTTCTGCATAATATCCACGCATGTAGTAATAGTGAACAGCAGCAATAAATGTGATTAAACCTGATACAAGTACCGAAGTTCTCCACTCTTTGCTAGTGTTGTTCAATTCAAAAAAGAAAAATACAGCCGCGGCCATCATAGCCATTGTACCAACGAAGAAAGTGAAAGACACATAATCAGTCTTTGCAATTTGCACCGTGGCATCGAGAAGAAATAAATCCATATGTTTGAGTTTTGGTGAACATATTAATTCACAACACTCCACAATTCATTAAGGCTGTTTTTATGTATACGAATACACATAAAACAAAGCAATAGCAATTCAATCGTTGTAAACACAATTTAAAATTTATTTAATATTTAGGATAAATAAAATGTTAAAAAAAATTAAAAATTAATACAAAATTCAATTTTGTTAAATGAAATATTAAATAACTATAAAAATAATAAACAAAATATAACGCTACCAATCATGTAATAACGCATATAAAAGCTTTCATATCCTATTAATATGAATAACTTAGCCGATAAATTAATTCAAATATGATATTTATTGTTCTTTTTTTCTTGATTCATTGGTTTATGTCGCTGTTTTTTCATACTTTTTTTCTACACAGATTTGCTTCCCATAAAATGTATGAAACGAGCAAGAATTGGGAACGCGTATTCTATATTAGTACTTGGTTTTTTCAAGGTTCCTCCTATTTAGTCCCAAGAGCATATGGTGTTATGCATAGAATGCATCATGCGTATAGTGATACAGAAAAAGATCCCCACTCACCCCATTTTTTTAAGGATATTTATGAAATGATGAAAAGTACAGTCCTAATATATAGGTCATTCTTATCAAAAGAGGATACCCCTGAAAAAGAATTTACAAAGGACTATTTGCCTATTTGGGAAAAACTAGACAAATTTGGCCATCACATATTAACCAGGATTTCTTTCGTTCTTGGCTATGTACTGATTTATTATTTTTTTGCACCTAGTTTGTGGTGGTTCCTATTATTACCAATACATTTTTTAATGGGCCCGATTCAAGGAGCAATAGTAAATTGGTGTGGTCATAAGTATGGTTATCGAAATTTTGAAAGTACAGATCAAAGTAAAAATTCAGGTCCTTGGGGTTTATTTTTACTTGGGGAGCTATTTCAAAATAATCATCATCATGCAAAAAATGATGCCAATTTTGCAAAAAAATGGTTTGAGTTTGATCTCACCTATCAAGTAATGCGTGTTTTTAATTTTATGGGTATCATTAAATTAAATAGGATTCATTAAATTCTTACTTTTATACTAAATGAATATTGTATTATTTGATGGGATATGTAATTTATGTAACTCGACAATTTTGTTTCTAATAAAATACGATACGAATCATAATTTACATTTTGCTGCAACACAAACTGAATCAGGAAAGAAATTAATGCACCAATATAATATTTTGGATGAAGAAAAATCAGTTTTTTTTATAAAAGAGGGTATTGTATTTTCCAAATCAAATGCAGTCATTGAAATTGCAAAACAAATAACTGGATGGCCTCAACTTTTCAAATATGGCAGGCTTTTCCCAACTTTTATAAGAGATGGGCTTTACAATATAATAGCAAAAAATAGATACACATTAATGGGTCGCAGGGATAGCTGTTCTATTCCTTCCAAAGATCACTTAGAAAGGTTTTTACTTTAATTCTTATTGAAACGCATCGCAAAATGATTTATTGTTTTGATATTTGTGAAAGGAAATGTTAAAACCGAAAAAAGTAACTTCAATTTGATGAATACGAATATGACAAATCTCTTACATCAGGATGGAATTGCACTATACTATGAGAAAGCAATTCCCGAAAATAAAATAAAGCAACTATTTGATGAACTACTTTATCATATAAGTTGGGAAAATGAAAGAGTGGTCATGTTTGGAAAAGAAATTATTACTAAAAGAAAAGTTGCATTTTATAGTGATCCTTCCATTGCTTATACCTATTCTAGTAGAACTAAAATTGGTTTACCTTGGAAAGAAACACTTATTATACTAAAAAATATGGTTGAGTCAATTACGAATGAAAAATATAATGCCTGTTTATTAAATTTGTATCATAACGGCGAAGAAGCAATGGGATGGCATTGTGACAATGAAAAAGAGATTGTGACCAATAGCTCTATTGCTTCTTTAAGTATTGGCGCTTCAAGAAAATTCTCATTTAAACATAAAGTAACTAAAGAAACAATATCAATTCAACTTGAAAATGGATCCCTACTAGAAATGAAAGGCACCATTCAGGCAAACTGGTGGCATTCTCTACCTAAGTCAAAGAAAATTACGGAATCTAGAATTAATTTAACTTTTAGACAAATGCACCCCCATAGGTATTAATGAAAAATAGCAAAAATAAAATAGTAAAAAAAGGTGACCTCCCTACTAAGCTATGCCTTCATTGTAAGCGTCCTTTTACCTGGCGCAAAAAATGGGCAAGTGATTGGGAGCAGGTATTGTATTGTAGTGATGCTTGTAAAAAGCAGAAGTTTACACCTAAAATAAATTAAGCTTACCGCTTACTAATTTTATTCATTGAGATCGTTTTTTGCATGGAGCATTTAAATCTCTTCATATCGGCGCTTCTTTTCATTAAATGCTTCTGACTTACTCCACTATTTACCCTTTTACGCCAAAGATTAAAACTATTTCGTTTTAGTTCAGATCGCATCAATTTAATAGTTTCGGATTCAGATAAACCAAACTGAATTTCAATTGCCTCAAAAGGCGTTCGATCTTCCCAAGCCATTTCTATCACCCTATCAATATCTATTCTTTCCATGCTAGTCCTATTAAAAGTATTATGTTTTTACAAACTTGTTGAAAGCGCGCTTTAAATCCTAAAAAACTGTGTATCGAATCCTAAAAATAAAATTAAACTAATTTCACAAATATTTTATTGTAAGTTTTTGCCGATCCTCTTTCAATATATAATGTAGAGCCTTAACTTATGTTTTTATGTATTCTCATTAACAAAGCTGTTAATTAATTGTAAATACAACATTTGTAAAAACTTTTTTTACCCTTATGATGTTAAGTAAATAAATAAACAAAATATTAAATTATGAAAATGAAATTCTTATTGACGATGTTAATCGGAGGTGTTATCTCAGCATCAGCTCAAAAAACAGTTGTTGACGTTGCTGTTGGATCAAGTGCGCACACCACATTAGTAGCAGCTGTAAAAGCAGCTGATTTAGTAAGTACTTTACAAAGCGCAGGACCTTTCACGGTTTTTGCACCTACAAACGCTGCATTTGCAAAATTGCCTGCAGGAACTGTAGAAACCTTATTACAACCAGAGAACAAAGCTACTTTAGCTAAGATCTTGACATACCACGTTGTAGCTGGTAATTTAGATGCAGCTGCTGTTTTAAAGGCTATAAAAGACGGTAAAGGCAAAGTTACTTTGAAAACTGTAAGTGGCGGAACATTGACTGCTTCTATCAAAGATGGTAAGGTTATTTTAACAGATGAAAAAGGTGGAATTGCAACTGTTACTGCAACTGATTTAAAAGCAGGAAACGGTGTAATACACGTTATAGATGCTGTTGTATTGCCAAAATAGTTTTTGAAAACCTAATTATTTTAAGGGCCCTTAGTGATAAGGGCCCTTTTTTATCAAAATTTAGATTCAAGTGAAATAATTTAATGTTGAACTGATAGGCTAAATTTTACCAATCATATTAAACATAGTTGTTAAATATTTGCAAATAGCCGATTAATTAAAAATAATTTCTAGTGCGTCTTTATAAACAAATTAAATTGTTAATGAATACGAATTATTAATTCTACATTACAACAAATAAAAAGTATGTTTAAAAAGTTTACATTATCAGATACGCTTATGCTTGTATCAGCATTCCTATCCTTAATATTTTCTGAATATTTATGGTTTAAAGGTGAAAAGGAAGCGGGAATATTTATTGGTTTATGGGTACCCTCTATTTTAGGGTTTGCTGTATTATTAAAATTAATAAATAACCAAAAATGATAGAAATTATACCCTATTTCGCGGCACTGATCACCATCTTATTTGGTGTGGCATTTATTCTAGCGCTGAATAAATTTAGAGGTGAAAAGTAAAAGCTAACAATGCATTATGAATAGTTTATTACAATTTTCAGGAGATTATTTTGATAAACATTTTAATGCTAAGAGTGTAAGAAGCGTAGAATTATTAATATTACGTGTCGCTGTTTTTGCTTTTCTTTTTCACTTAATTATTATTTTTCTAGGAAATAATTTTATCTATTTCAAAAATTTACAGCACAGCTATTTAAAGGCTATATATACCCCATTTAGTTTTATCTTATTTTACGAGGTATTTCTGCTAGTCATCATAATTCCAAAATCTATATCTGAATTTATAGGAAAGCAATTTGAAGTAATTACCTTAATTACTTTAAGAAGTTTTTTTCACGATATCGCAGATTTAGATTTAAAAAATTTAATTAATATTAATAACCCAGAGTTCATTAGCTTATTATATGACTTAATAGCTTCATTGATTATGCTGAGCCTCACTATACTGTATTATAAAATATATCAAAATAATCGCAAATCAGAAATTGTTAACGAACTTAATAATTTTATTAATATTAAAAAGCTAGTATCATTAAGCATGATACTGATTTTATTTCTTTTAAGTATTAGTAGTTTTTTTGTCTGGGGAAAAGAGATGTTGGGGGCTTTAGAATTAAAACAAAATTACCCCGATCCGAATACTGTATTTTATACAGATTTCTTTTCAATCATGATTTTTGTTGATGTGTTATTACTTATAATTTCATTTATTTACCACTTTTCGTTTTTCACTATTTTCAGAAACGCCAGCTTTATTATTACTACTATTTTAATCAGAATGTCATTGACAATTGAAAAACCAATGAATTATATTATAATTTTGATTGGCTTTTTATTCTCAATAGTATCTTTCTATTTATATAGCTTAAGAAATACAACAAATAAGTCGGTAGAATAATAAAATAGTTATTCTCTAGAACTGCTGTTAGGAAATAATATTTATTTTAACGTAACAATTCTTAAAATTTACTCGACCACCATACCCACAAAATTAATATAGGTTGTCCCACCAATAAACGAAAGTAGGATATTAAAGGTGTAATGGTAATTGACCCAAGCGTAAAAGTGCCTTTTTGAATAAAATATATATGAGCTGGGATAAACGCAATCAACATGATAATAATACACTTTACAGCTAACGAGCGTGTAGCTTTAGGTATTAATAGTAGGGCTAATACTATTTCAGCTATCCCTGATAATATATTGATCTCTTTGGCCCAAGTGGACAAATAAGGTGGTATTATAGGAAAATAAAAAGAAGGCGTGGCAAAGTGATTATATCCTGCAAAAAGATAAAAGACAATCAAAAAGTAGAAGAGTATTTGTTTAATGATTTTGATTCGCATCCCTAAATGTAGATAAAATTTATCTATAAAAAAGAAAATATAATTATATTTATCTTAAAGTATAATATACAAATTGCATGAAAAATTTTATAACCATTTGTTCCATTTTCTTATTTTTTGGTTGTGATAAACGACAAAATGAAAATACACCAATCACCCCAACACCAAATGTTGTACCGTCCACCGTTACAAGTGCCAATGGTAAAGTTTGGATGGATCAAAACCTTGGCGCATCAAGGGTTGCAACAAGTAGTACCGATACAAGCGCCTATGGTGATTTATACCAATGGGGACGAGCAGCAGATCAACATCAATTAAGAAAATCAACCACAATCGCAACACAGGCAACTACTGATAATCCAGGTAACGCAAATTTTATTATGCCTGCTACGCCTCTCACTGATTGGAGAAACCCTCAAAATATAAATTTATGGCAGGGCGTAAATGGTATTAATAATCCATGTCCTACTGGTTTTCGATTACCAACAGAAGCGGAGTGGAATGCAGAATTGGCAAGTTGGACATTGAAAAATTCCGATGGCGCATATGCTTCTCCGCTAAAACTTACAGTAGCAGGAAGTCGTGAAATAATAATCAACAATACCGGCATTAGTGGTAGCTACTGGAGCAGTACAGTAAGTGGTGATGGATCTCGATACTTCAACTTTAGCAACGCGGGCGCATTCGTATTAACGCACAATAGAGTTTACGGAGGCAGTATTAGGTGCATTAAAAATTAAAACAAATACTAAAAGGATTTAATTTAAAAGTTCATCTATTAGGAAACCTGAGAAGGCATTATTTCATTGACAGCACTAATAAATCGGTGACATTTTTCTGAAACTGCCCCTTTCTCAAAATCAGTGATACGCACTTTTACAAAATTATAATGGACATTGATTTCTGGATGATGATCTTGATTAATGGCAATTTGCATTACTTTATTAGAGAATATGACCACCTCATTGTAGTTATTAAACTTAAAAGTCTTTTCTAATTTATTATTTAATTCAGTCCAATCAGTAGATGTCATAGGAATATATTCAAACTTGATCAACGCTTCTAAGGAAATGTATTCTAAGGTTTTAATATGCGTCGCCTTCAAAATGATAGGAGGCGCCACATTGGCTTGATAGGCTTCTAGCCATCTAGAAACGCAAAGACACCATTTGTCTCCCTCCACTAGCCCTTTAAAGTTAGTTGGCGGGTAATCCTTTGTTAAATCATTGCCTTTACTCTTTGAAAATTGTAAAAATTCATTAGTCACTACCGCACAAACGGTATGTGTTCCCCTATCGTTTGTACCTGTATTACAACTACCATCTCTGTATACACCCGTCATTGGGTCTGTCCCACATAAGATTAATGGTTCATTGAACACATTTAAGGCGTTATGAATTGGATGCATTGGTTGACTAAGATTTAAAATATAAACTTCGTACTCAAAAAATTAGAGTCGTCTGAAGCTACAATATCGTTAATGATTTCTTTATTTTCTTCTGTTAGCTTAGCCGCGACCAATGACCTAATTGAAAATGAACGTAAAGCATCTACCACAGATAAAGTACCCTCTGCACTGTCCTTTCGACCCGTAAAAGGAAAACTATCAGGTCCTCTTTGACACTGACAATTGATATTTACGCGACTCACTTGATTCACTAAAGGATCAATCAAACTTGCCAATTCTGCTTTATTTTGTGAGAACAAACTAACTTGTTGGCCATGTGTTGATTCAATAATATATTGAATAGGTTCTTCAATATCATCGAATGGGATAATTGGAATGATTGGACCAAACTGCTCTTCACTATATATTTTCATTTTTTTATTGACCGGAAATAAAATAGCTGGATAAAAGAATGTTTCCTTAATGGTCCCACCATTTTCATTCATTACTGCTGCTCCATGTAATTTTGCATCCTCAATTAAATCATTTAAATAGGCTGGCTTTCCCGGCTCTGGAAGTGGTGTTAAAGTGACACCTTTTTCCCAAGGCAATCCAAATTGTAATTTTGCAACCTGCTCTTTTAACAATTCAATAAATTCATTGGCAATTGATTGATGCACAAAAATTGTTTTAAGTGCCGTACACCTTTGTCCATTGAATGAAAGTGATCCCAATACCGTTTCTTTAACGGCTAAATGAATATCAGCATCTTTGGAAACAATGGCTGCATTTTTTGCATCTAATCCTAATATGGCCCTTAACCGATTTACTTTAGGATGTAATTTTTTTAATTGATTTGCCACCTTACTGGAACCGATTAGTGTTAGTACATTTATTTTTCCAGATTCCATTAATGCAGGAATAATCACATTTCCACGTCCATAGATAGTATTCACGACCCCTTTAGGAAAGCAGGATTTAAAAGCTTCAAGCATTGGATAATGTAATAATGTTCCATGTTTAGGCGCTTTAAATAATAAGGTATTCCCCATGATAATTGCAGGTATCAGGGTGGTAAATGTTTCATTCAAAGGATAATTGAACGGCCCCATACATAAAACAACTCCTAATGGTGATCTTCTGATTTGAGCCACGATACCTTGTTCTATTGTAAATCTTGACGAATCCCTGTCAATATCCTTTAGCGCTTCAATGGTCGCGTAAATATATTCAACAGTTCTATCAAATTCTTTTTCCGAGTCTCCATAGGTTTTACCAATTTCCCACATTAATAATTTTACAACGATTGCTTTTTGTTCAAGCATTTTAGTAATAAAATTTTCAACACATTTTATACGTTCCGAAACGGACATGGTTGGCCACTCCCCCCTCCCATCATTATAGGCTTTACATGCAGCATCTAAAGCTATTTTTGCTTCTTTCTCTGTACAAATGGGATATGAACCAATTTTGATTCGTTCTATTCCATTGGGAGTTTGCATACAAATCGGTGAAAAAACTTCATGGGTTGGACCATCCCATGTAATTAATTCTCCGTCAGACAGGTAGGTTTTTTGATCAATTAGTTCTGGCAATACAAATGCTTCAGGAATTGCGCTTTTTTCTATAATTAAATGATCCAGTTGTTCTTGAAATGTCATATTATTTCTATTTATAATTACTTAACAAATAATCGAGCCTATTGTTGCATTCTAAGGAATATAAAGTTTAAAGAACTTTAAACTTTTGCATATGGTAGTCGCGCTAAACTATTAGTTAAATGATAGCTATCAAGTCCAGAACAGGTGACAGTTCCTGCTTTTTCAATATCCAAAAATCCATCTTCCTGCATGCAGTCCTCGGGAAAATATATATTTTTAATTTCGCCGATAATCATGATAGTATTATTAATGGCCAAATCAATTCGTTGTTTAAATTCCATTTCAAGTTGAATATTACTTTCTTCTACAAATGGCACTTTACAATTAAATTTATACTCAGTACTTAAACC
>JBEGKS010000027.1:0-9099 GCA_041183945.1 Bacteroidota bacterium
AGGTAAAATAGGGTCATTTTGGGGCTTACCAGATCCGAAATGTTTAATATTTTTTTAAAAATATTAAACAAAAATAATTTTTGAATTCAATATTTTGTTTAGCTTTGGTCTCTTAAAGTTAAACAGAACTATATGTCAACAGCAGAATTCTCCTTACTACTCACTGAAAATGCCGATTTTCTAAAGCCTTTTGCCATTAATTTGACAAAGGATCATGAAACAGCCAAGGATTTATTTCAGGAAACCTTGTACAGAGCATTGTCTAATAAAGACAAGTATAATGTAGGTACCAATATCAAGGCCTGGTTGTATACCATTATGCGTAATATTTTTATTAATGATTACCGTAAAAAAGCAAAACAGTCGGTGGTTTTGGACAATTCACCCAACGATTTTTTAATTGATCAAACTAGAACAAAGGTTTTGAATGATGGAGTGACTAACTTAAATTTGAGAGAAGTAAAGCAGCTTATTTACGACTTACCTGAATTATTTAGAACGCCCTTTAATTTATATTTCGAAGGGTATAAGTATAATGAAATTGCAGAAGAATTAAATGAGCCATTAGGCACCATTAAAAGTCGAATTCACTTTGCTAGAAAAATTTTAAAACAAAAAATTCAACGATACTAAACTATGTCCACCCCTTCTAAAAAAGCATTAGTGATTGGTGCTGGTTTCGCTGGCATGTCAGTAGCTACTTTTTTAGCAAAGAAAGGATGGTCCGTAACTGTTATTGAAAAACATAATTTACCTGGAGGCCGCGCCAGAAAATTTGAAGCTGAAGGTTTTACATTTGATATGGGTCCAAGTTGGTATTGGATGCCCGATGTATTTGAAAGGTATTTTGCAGCCTTTGGAAAAAAAGTTTCCAATTTTTACAAATTAAAAAGACTAGACCCCTCTTACCGTGTTTACTTTGATGAAACGCATTGGGATATGCCCGCTAATTATACTGAATTAGCAGCTTTATTAGAAAGCGTAGAACCCGGTGCTGCCAAGGCTTTGGATCAATTCATGGAGGAAGCCAAATACAAATATGATATTGGTGTGGGTAAACTTGTTCATCAGCCGGGTATTTCTTTAAAAGAATTTATTGACATAGATTTAATCAAGGGTATTTTTAAATTAGATGTATTTCAATCTATGAAAAAACATGTAGCTCGTTTTTTCAAACATCCTTATATACAAACCTTAATGGAGTTTCCGGTTTTGTTTTTAGGAGCCCTTCCACAAAATACACCTGCTTTATATAGTTTAATGAACTATGCCGATATCAAAGGAGGTACTTGGTATCCAGAATTCGGTATGTATAGTATTGTGCAAGCTATGTATGATACGGCTATAGCCCAAGGCGTTCAATTTCAATTTTCTGAAGAAGCTTTACAAATTGAAGTCGTTAATGGAGTGGCGCAGTCTTGCTACACTAAATCAAGTGTTAGTGGTGAGCAAAAGCATTATGAATTTGATGTAGTTATAGGTGCTGGCGATTATCATCACATTGAAACAAAACTATTAACAAGTAAATACCAATCTTATACTGCTAGTTATTGGGATACCCGCACTATGGCACCTAGTTCATTATTATATTATGTGGGATTGAATAAAAAATTAACGGGTGTGACGCATCACTCTTTATTTTTCGATACCGATTTTGCTATTCATGGTAAAGAAATTTATACCGAACCTAGTTGGCCCACTAAGCCTTTGTTTTATGCATCAGTTCCCTCTGTTACCGATCCTACGGTGGCACCAGTAGGTAGTGAAAATTTATTTTTATTAATTCCAGTGGCTGCTGGCTTAGAAGGAGATACCGAAGAAGTAAGAGAAAAATATTTTCAAGAACTGATAGCCCGATTGGAGCAAAGATGGGGACAGTCTATTGCAGATAGTATTGTCTATAAAAGGTCCTTTGCTGTATCCGATTTTAAAAATGATTATCATTCCTTTAAGGGGAATGCCTATGGCCTTGCCAATACGCTATTACAAACAGCTATTTTAAAGCCTTCTTGTAAAAGCAAAAAGGTGAACAACCTATATTATACGGGACAATTAACAGTACCAGGTCCTGGGGTGCCCCCAAGTTTAATTAGTGGGGAAGTGGTAGCGGAGCTTATTGATAAAAATTATATAAATTTACAACCTAGAAATGTCTGATTTAAAACTATATAATGAAGTCACTGGCTTAAGCAGTAAAACCACTACGCTATTGTATAGCTCTAGTTTTTCATCTGCTATTAAGTTACTACATGCCGACCTGCGTCAGCCTATTTATGATATTTATGGTTTTGTTAGGTTTGCCGATGAAATTGTAGATACTTTTCATGGCTATGACAAAGCCAGTTTACTAGCACAGTTTAAAAAAGATACTTATTTAGCCTTAGAACAAGGCATTAGTTTAAATCCCATTTTACACCGTTTTCAATTAACTTTTTCTAAATATAAAATTGATACAGCCTTATTAGAAGCTTTTTTAGTAAGTATGGAAATGGATCTAAATAAGCAAGAATATGATTTAGCTACTTATCAAACTTATATTTATGGAAGTGCTGAAGTAGTAGGTTTAATGTGCTTACATATTTTCTGCGAAGGCAATAAAGCGGAATTTGAAAAATTGAAACCAGCTGCTAAACATTTAGGCGCTGCTTTTCAGAAAGTTAATTTCTTGCGTGATATTAAGGCCGACTTTGAAGGTTTAGATAGAATGTATTTTCCTAATTGTGATTTTTCTAAGTTTACGCAAACAGACAAAGAAGTAATTGAAGCAGACATTCAAGCCGATTTCGAAGAAGCTTTAAGAGGCATTAAAATGCTCCCCCTGAAAGCTAGGTTTGGGGTATATGTGGCTTTTAAATATTATTATTCTTTGTTTAAAAAAATAAAGAAAACGAATCATGAGGCTATTTTGAAGGCAAGAATTAGAATACCCACACCTGGAAAATTATTTATAGTAGCCAAGGCTTCACTTCGTAGTCAGTTGAATTTGTTGTAGTAAATTTGTTATACAATTTAATAAAATAGAATTTATGGTTTTTATATTAGTGATGTTGCTTACTTTTTGCATAATGGAAGGAATTACTTGGTTAACCCACCGTTATGTTATGCATGGTTTTTTATGGTATTTACACGAAGACCATCACCAACCCACAGGACATTTCTTTGAAAAGAACGATGCCTTCTTTTTAATATTTGCTATACCCAGTATGGCTTGTATATTCTATGGTAATTTCGTTGGTCCTATTTGGGTAGCGGGTATTGGAACTGGTGTTGCTATGTATGGCTTTGCTTACTTTATTGTGCATGAAGTTATTATACATCAAAGAATTAAGTGGTTTACTAAATCCAATAACCGATACATCAAAGCCATTCGTTGGGCACATAAAATGCATCATAAGCATTTACATAAAGAAGAAGGAGAAAGTTTTGGTATGTTAATCGTTGCCAAAAAATATTGGGATAAAGTGCGTCGAGACGAAGCCTTACAAAGCAATGAGTAATGCTATACTATCTAATACAAATTTAGCAAGCTACGACTATATTATAGCAGGAGCCGGCGGGGCTGGTTTATCTTTATTACATTATTTAATGGAGTCCCCGGGCTTATCTTCCAAATCCATTTTAGTTATTGACAAGTCTTTCCAAAAAACCAATGATCGTACCTGGTGTTTTTGGGATGAAAATATTTCTGCTTTTGAAAATTTAGTGCATCACCGTTGGAATACTATTTCCATTCATGCTGAAGGGTTTGATAAAGAATTACCTACAGCTCCCTTTTCTTATAAGATGATTCAGGGGATTGATTTTTACAATTCAGTGCTAAGCAAAGCAAAAACAAAAACTAATATACATTTTCAGGAAGCCACCATTCTTAATATTTCAGTTTCAGATACATCTAGTGCATCCTTATCTGAATCAAATGAAGCAATTACAAATACTAATAACTCAAATAAGAGGGCTAAAGTAGAATGGGAGGGTGGGTCTGCCATTGGAGCCTATGTTTTTTCTAGCTTACTACCTTTTCAAATGAATCAGTTAGCAACTGCTGCTGCTTATTCTAAATCCATACAGTCAAGTACTTCTTCAAATAAGCAAGTTCCTTTTTTATGGCAACATTTTAAAGGAAGGGTAGTGCAGTTTGATACACCCGTATTTAATAAAAGTGTTGCAAGGCTGATGGATTTTAATGTGCCACAACAAGGAGCCACGGCCTTTATGTATCAACTACCTTTAAATGAAAAGGAAGCCTTGGTGGAGTATACTATATTTTCAGAAAATGTTTTAGCAATTTCAGAGTACGATAAAGTACTAGATGCCTATTTAGCCAAAGCGTTTCCCGGCAGTACTTATATAACTAAGCACGATGAAATAGGCGCTATTCCAATGACGCAAATTGAATTAGCATCAAACCAAGCGCCTATATATACTATTGGTGCCTTAGGGTCTGCCATTAAAGCAAGCACAGGTTATGCTTTTCAGTTTATACAAGAGCAGTGTAAAAATATTGCCACACATTTAGCACTTGGCTTGCCTTTGCAAACCAAGGTACACAATACAAGACACCAGTTTTATGATGCAGTTTTACTAGATATTTTATTTCACCATAAAATGGAAGGCGCTGAAATATTTAAACGCATATTTGCAAAAAACGAAGCAGCTACGGTGTTTAAATTTTTATCCAATACCTCTACTATAATGGAGGACATAAAAATTATGCGTTCTTTACCTACACACATATTTTTACCAGCTGCCATTAAGGTGCTTTTACGGCGGGCTTAGAGTGTTGTCTCTTATTCTAAGACCTTTGAAATTTATTTTTCCCTAATTTTGTTTTTTCAGCCACGTAGTACAATGGATAGTACATGAGTTTCCGAAGCTCCTAATCCAGGTTCGATTCCCGGCGTGGCTACAAAGCCTGTCAAAGTTGACAGTCACAGACGCATTGCTGAATTATTTGTTCTCGAAATAAGGTATTTCGTCGTTGGATACCGACTCCTTTTCTTGCCAATAAGCAAGTGAAACAATATGTCCATCTGCAGTTTTTAACTGACGGCCAAAAATAGCATTGGTTGCATTAAAACATAAATCGGTTACACCTATTGTAAAAGTTGTAGGTGCAGGAGGAACTATTGGAGCCGCTGGTGCTGCTGGAGCTGTAGCTGGAGCTTCACCTTCAACAGGAGCTGCCACGGGTGCAGCAGGCGCTACTGGAACTGCTTTAGGGGCAGGGCTGTCCACTACCACCACTTCGTATTTATTGAATTCTAATAAAGTTTTTAAAAACTGCACACGCTCAGCACTTGCATTTTTTTCTACAATGGCACATTTGCTTGTACCTAAGTCTTCAAATTCGTGGTTCTTATTAATTGCCATAATACTTTATTTAAATACCAATACTTAATGAGTAAATATAATCGTACACCAAACTTGCTAAACCAGTAATAATAATACCTGCAATACAGATATACATAGCCAGCTGTGTAATTTTAGGAATGCTTAATTTTTGAATAGGCGTTTCATTCTCATCCATAAAAATGGCTTTTACTACTTTTAAATAATAGTAAAAAGAAACTACCATATTTAATGAAGCGAATATGATTAAGCCATAATTGTTTTTAGCAGCACCTGCCATCATTAAAAATAACTTACCAAAAAAGCCCGCTGTTGGGGGCACCCCTGCAAGTGAAAATAAAGCAATGGTTAATACCCAAGCTAAAAATGGGTTGGTTTTATAAAAGCCTTTAAAGTCTGAAATATTTTCTTTACCTGCTAAAGCGCTTACCACCGATACCACACCAAAGGCAGCAAGGTTAGAGAATACATAAATTAATACAAAGTATACTAGTGAAGCAGATCCTGCTTGAGAGCTTCCTGAAATACCAATTAATATAAAACCAACTTGTGCAATAGAGGAGAAGGCTAGAAAGCGTTTAAAGTTATCTTGTCTTATAGCGAATAAATTCCCAATTAAAATAGTAGCTATAGATAGTACCACAAGCACACTATACCATACAGTAGCAATAGGGGTAAATACTTTATATAAAATGGAAGTGAAAGTGAATAAAACCGCTGCTTTAGAAACCACCGATAAAAATGCAGTCACGGCTACTGGAGAGCCTTCGTAAACATCGGCAGTCCAAAGGTGAAAAGGCACAGCAGATATTTTAAAAGCAAAACCAGATACCAATAAAATAAATGCAAATATTTGCATGGGGTTATTTGTAATATGCGCCGTTAAGACATCGAAGCTAAGTGTACCCGTAGTGCCATATAAAAAGGAAATACCCATTAATAAAATACCTGAAGAAAAAGCTGATGATAAAATTAATTTCATTGCAGCTTCTGATGATTTTCTTTTAGCTAAATCGAAATTAGCTGCAGCAGCCAAAGGAATAGTAGACATTTCAAGGCCTAGGTAGAACATTAATAGATTACCACTAGAAATCATAAAGAACATACCTAATAATGAGGTGAAGATTAATAAATAAAATTCAGCTAATTGCTTATGGTTTTTTAACCATGCGTAAGATTGCATGGATATAATTAATAAAGCTAGGTTTAATATATTTTTTTCTAGTACTATAAAAGCATTAGTGGTAAACATGCCATTGAAAATACCTCCTTCACTCATACCAAATAAACCAGCTGCTAAATTAACAACCAATAAGCCATTGATTAAATTTAAAATGCTTTCATTGCTTCTCTCTTTACCAATTTTAATAAATAGTAAAATAAAAATAAGTAAGCTTAGTAGAAGCTCCTGTCTTAGTAATATAAAAATGTTAGATGACATGAGGCGAAATTATTTAAGGGTAATGGCTTTATTAATGTTGATCATTAAAAAATCGGTACTAGGCATAATTAATTGGTTAATTAAAAAGGGCGCTAATCCAATAATTAAAATTCCTATAATTAATAAACCGGCTGCTAATTTTTCATTCCAACTAGCATCGCTTAACAAAGCATGCTCATCAGAGATAGGGCCCATAATGGTTCTACCTGTGGCGCGTAATATATATACGGCAGTTACTACAATGGAGGCTGCAGATATTACTGTAGCAGCACGATATACGCCATCTGGGTTTTGCCAAGAGCCCATGAATACAGTCATCTCGGCTACAAATCCGCTGAAGCCTGGTAGGCCTAAAGAACATAAACCTGCAATCACAAATACAGTAGAGATAAAGGGCATGGCTTTTAATAAGCCCCCTAATTGTACCACCATTCTGGTATGTGTTCTGGAATAGATCATACCAATAGCAGCGAAGAATAGGGCAGTCATTAAACCATGAGATACCATTTGTATCACTGCACCGTTAATAGAAGTTTTATTCAACATGCCAATTCCAAGTATTACGAATCCGCAGTGACTAATGGAAGAGTAAGCATTGATGTATTTTAAATCGGTTTGCATCATGGTGGCGAATGCACCATAAATAATGGCAATGGTTGCTAGTAAAATAATGATCCATGAATAACTATGCGCTGCATCGGGCATTAAAGCCGCCATGCGTAAACAACCGTAGCCACCTAGTTTCATTGAAATACCTGCTAAAAACATAGAAGCTGCTGTAGGCGCCGATGCGTGACCATCGGGTACCCAAGTATGAAAAGGAAATAAAGCAGCAAAGATGCCAAAGCCTAAGAATAAAAATGGGAAGAAGAATTTTTGAACACCTAGGCTCATACCCATCTTGCCTATTTCTACCATATCAAATGTATGGGTGTTATAATAAATACCCATTAAGCCCACAAATACTAAGGCAGAGCCTGCCATTAACATTAAGGCTAGTTTCATCGCACTGTTTTCTTTTTTACCAGATCCCCAAATACCTATTAATAAAAACTTAGGAATAACGGCTACTTCTAAAAAGAAAAATAAAGTAAATAAATCTAAAGAAATAAAGAATCCATAAGCGCCCATGCTTAGTAATACCAGTAAGAAAAAATATTCTTTACTTAATTTTTCCATAGTCCAAGAAACCAGTATACCTGCCACCACAATAAGGGAGGTTAATAAAATCATCGCCAGCGCGATACCATCTATACCTATATGGTAGTTAATATTTAATGCTTTAAACCAAACAGCATTAGATTCAAACAAATGAGTAGCGGTATTCCCTGCAGCTCTTTGATCCATATATAATTTCAACAACCAGCTAGCTGCGCCTAATTGTGCTAAGGATCCCACCAGTCCAATAACTCTTATTTGTGCTAGTTGCTTACTCAATAAAATGAGTAGGGCAGTGAGCAAGGGAAGTATGATTAACAAAGATAAATTCATATAAATATTTTATTTCCAGATATAAATAAATAATACCGATAAGGCCAATACACCACCAAAGAAGTACAAGGCATAGTTTTGAACCTTACCCGATTGCAAGCCTTTAATAGCTGATGAAATTTTTGCAGTGGTGCTAGCTAATAGTAAGATAAAACCATCTACTATATTTCTGTCTGCCCAAGCAATAGGTTGTCCTATGAGTGGAAAGACAATTTTTTTAGTGATAAACAAATACAATTCATCTACATAAAACTTTTTATTAGCGGCTCTATAAAAGCCACCAAATACAGCTACTGCTTTATCTGACTTTGTATTTTCTTTTTTATAAAAACTAGCAGACAGTAAAATAGCAATAATGGATAAGGCCACAGGTGCAATAGAAAATACCATATCAATATGGGTTTCTAGGGCAGCACCATCGGAAGTGATAAACTGAGAGAAAGGAATAAAGCCCACACCCACTGCACAAGCAGCTAAAATAATTAAAGGTAGTTTCATAGTCCAAGTACCTTCGCCATGGTCGTGCGCATCGTCGTGACCAGCACTGTGCGCTTTTGCAGGCGCTTCCTTGCTCCAGAAAATATTAAAATACAAACGGAACATATAAAAACTTGTAAGTGCTGCTGTAAATAAGGCCACACCATAAATTAATTTATTCTCATGAAAAGCGGCAGTTAGTATTTCTTCCTTGCTAAAAAATCCTGCAAAAGGAGGAATACCTGCAATAGCTAAACAAGCAATTAAAAAGGCAATATGTGTGATGGGCATTAATTTTCTTAATCCTCCCATGTCTTTCATTTCATTGCTATGCACCATAT
>JBEGKS010000028.1:0-9073 GCA_041183945.1 Bacteroidota bacterium
CGTAATATTAAAAAGAATATTGCCGTTCAAATACCTGAACATTTTATTCCTGCATTCAAACCAGCAAAAGAATTTGTAAACGAGGTTAAAAGCAAACTTAAGTAACTTACCTTTGCTTGAAATTGACCTATTTTGAAGAAACCACAGATTATTGTTGTTTTAATTGGCTTGCTTTTAGTAAGCGTCCTTTACTTTTTAGTTCCCAAATCTAAAAAATCTGATCCATCAGCTTCTAGCCAACTAGTTGCTAATGAAGAACTTAGCTCTAAATCGATTGTAGATGGCGCTAAGCTTAACCTTAATGCCAATCAGAAAATTACTTTATTATCAATTGAAAATCAATTAGTTAGATCTAAGTCGGTAGCCGATAGTTTGAAGGCTTATAAAAACCTGATTCAATATTGGGCAGATTCAGCTCAGCGCATTGAACCTTATTTATATTATACTTACAGTGCTGCTTTGTTGGAAAATACTGAAAAAAGCCTCACTTTTGCAGCCCAGCTGTTGGTAAATAACTTAACAACGCCTGACGCACCACCTGCCCTTCAGAAATGGATGGCATTAAATGCAAAAGTTCTTTTAGAGAAAGCATTGGTTATCAATCCTATAAATGATACATCAAAAATAAATTTAGGTGCCTGCTACCTGTTTGGAAATATTTCAGACAATCCTATGCAAGGCATTTTAAAGGTGAAAGAAGTAGTGGACAAGAATCCACAAAATACTTACGGCCAACTTATTTTAGCATTAGGGGGTAAGAAATCGGGACAGTATGAAAAAGCCATCGAACGTTTTTTAACAATCATCAAACTTGAACCCAATAACATCGAAGCCATGGTGAACCTGGCAGAATGTTATGAATTGATCAACCAAAAAAACAGCGCCATTGAGTGGTATACCAAAGTGAGAGAAAAGGTAAATATCCCCCAAGCGAAAGAAGCAGTCACTAAGAGAATTCAAGAATTAAAGAAATAACATTTTATAACAAAAATTATTCGACATGCCTTGTGGTAAAAAAAGAAAGCGTCATAAAATTGCGACGCACAAAAGAAAGAAACGTTTAAGAAAGAATCGTCATAAGAAAAAGAACAAATAGTTCTCTATCCTAAGACAAGCGTATTTAATTAACTAAATACGCTTGTCTTCTTTTCAAATCACACACCACTTATCTACTAAGCAACTTTACCTTTACCTTTTCCTTCCTTTGTAAAGTGGATGTGTCTCAAAAAAAATAAAACAGCTGCTGCGCTATTTGGTGGGCTACCTGTATTTAAAAGTTGCTATCGTGAACAAAGATTTAATAATTAATAGCTCCTCAGAGGGAGTTGAAATAGCCTTATTAGAGGAAAAAAAGTTAGTTGAAATACATAACGAAAAACTAGATGCCCGTTGGTCTGTTGGAGACTTATACTTAGGTAAAGTCAAAAAAATTATCCCTGGTCTAAATGCCGCCTTTGTGGATGTAGGCTTTGAAAAAGATGCCTTCTTACATTATACCGACCTTAGTCCCTATATAAAATCAATTATAAAGTATACGCAGCAGGCTACTGCGGATGAAAACAATCAATTTGATTTTTCTAAGTTTCAATCAGCTCCTGAAATTGTGAAAACAGGAAAGATTTCTGAAGTATTGAATGGCAAGCCGCATATTTTAGTGCAAATTTTAAAAGAGCCTATTGCTGCTAAAGGACCAAGGCTTACTTGTGAAATATCTTTAGCGGGTCGCTTTGTAGTGCTTACACCCTTTAATGAAATAGTAGCAGTCTCTAAAAAAATACATTCTGGTGAAGAGCGCAAACGCTTACAAAAAATATTTGAAGGGGTAAGGCCTAAGAATTTTGGAGTGATTGTTAGAACCGCTGCCGAAGGAAAGTCCACTGCAGAATTACACGAAGATTTATTAACCCTTACACAGAACTGGAAGAATATTCAATCTAATTTGAAAGGGGCCATGCCGCCTACTAGAATTATGAATGAAGAAAGTAAAACCACTAGTATACTAAGAGATTTATTAAACGAAGACTTTAATAAAATAGTGGTGAATGATAAAAAAATATTCGACATTACTTTAAGTTACTTGCAAAGAATAGCCCCACAAAAAGCCAATATACTTTCTATGTATACTGGAGACCAAGAAATTTTTGATCAGTATGGTATAACGAAGCAAGTAAAATCTTCTTTTGGCAAAACAGTAAATTTAAATAGTGGCGCCTACTTAATTATTGAACATACAGAAGCATTACATGTAATAGATGTGAACTCTGGTTTTAAAAGTGTGAGTAATAACCAAGAAGAGAATGCCCTGCAAACCAATTTAGAAGCGGCAGAAGAAATAGCTAGACAATTAAGACTAAGAGATATCGGAGGCATTATTGTGGTAGACTTCATTGATATGAAACTACCTGAGAACCGCAAAAAAGTTCAAGAAGCTTTAGAAGATTACATGAAGACAGATAGAGCAAGACATACTGTACTTCCTATTTCAAAATTTGGACTCTTACAAGCTACCCGTCAAAGAATTAGACCTGAAGTAAATATCAATACCTCTGAGGATTGTCCTGCATGTGCTGGTTCAGGTAAAATAACTTCTGCCTTATTATTAGAAGACGAAATGGAGAAGAAAATAGCTTATTTAACTACCCATGGCCATAAGTCATTGACTATTTTGGTGCATCCTATTATACATTCCCATTTAACCAAGGGTATTTTTACCAGTATTGTTAAGCGTTGGAAAAAGAAGTATAAAATTAAATTAAGCTCCCAGGCCTCTAATACCAGTCATTTAGTAGAATACCGATTCTTAGACGATCAACAAGAAGAGATTAAGTTCTAGGGAAATTTCGGCTTTTACTTCAGTTGGTTTTATTTTTGCCATTATCTTTACTGCCATATCTTTAATACATGAGTAAATCTAAATCTGCTTTCTTTTGCAATAATTGCGGATACGAATCCACCAAGTGGGCGGGCAAATGCCCTTCTTGCAATGAGTGGAATACATTTACCGAAGAATTAATTGATAGTGGTAAGGAAAAAGAAAGTACTTGGGAAGAGTATCATACGAATCAAAAAGGTACTACGGTTATTGCCATTAATGAAGTCAATAGTTTATCAGAAAAAAGAATTGATAGCGGAGACGCTGAATTAAATAGAGTATTAGGTGGCGGTATTGTACTGGGCTCAATTATTCTAGTAGCAGGCGAACCTGGTATTGGAAAAAGTACTTTGTTTTTACAACAAGGGCTTTTAATGAAGGAGCAAGTAGTTTTATATATCAGTGGAGAAGAAAGTATTCAGCAAATAAAAATGCGCGCCGATAGATTGAATATCAAAAACGATCAATTCTTTTTATTAACGGAAACACATACAGCGGCTATATTTAAAGCCATTAAGAAATTAAAACCAACGGTGGTCATTGTCGATTCTATACAAACTTTAGAATCGAATCTTATTGAAGCTGCAGCAGGCAGTGTCTCTCAAATAAAACAAACGGCTGCAGAATTTCAACGCTTTGCTAAAGAAACAGGTACACCCGTTTTTTTAATAGGGCATATTACAAAAGAAGGAACCATTGCAGGACCGAAAATATTGGAGCATATGGTGGACACCGTATTGCAATTTGAAGGAGATAGACATTACGCTTACAGAATGTTACGCACTTTAAAAAACAGATTCGGTGGCACTAGTGAATTAGGTATTTATGAAATGACTAGTGAGGGCATGAAAGTAGTGACCAACCCTTCTGCTTTTTTAATTGCACAAAGAAACGACGCTTTAAGTGGCAGTACCATTGCAGCTTCTATGGAAGGAATGCGCCCCTTACTTATAGAAGTACAAGCCTTGGTTACACAAAGTGTTTATGGCACACCGCAAAGAACAGTGACAGGTTTTGATTTAAGAAGATTACAACTTTTATTAGCCGTTTTAGAAAAACGCGGCGGCTTTGCCTTTGGCATGAAAGATGTTTTTGTAAATATTGCAGGTGGTTTAAAAATAGAAGACCCTTCTATGGACTTGGCCATTATACTGGCCTTGCTTTCTTCTTTCGAAGACCTTCCACTTCCTCAAGGCATTTGCTTTGCAGGCGAAGTGGGACTGAATGGAGAAATTAGAGCAGTGAATAGAATTCAACAAAGAATTGCAGAGGCTGAAAAATTAGGCTTTGAAAAAATTATTATTTCAAGCTTTAATCAAAAAGGAATTGATACTAAAAAACTAGGTATTAGTGTGGTTGCTGTAGAAACAGTAGAAGAAGCCTATAAGCTCTTCTTTAATGCCTAACAATACAATCATTAGACTTACATTCATTAGATCTAGATTCATTAGCTCCTTACTTAATCGTATCCAAACATATAGTGCTGGTTTTTTACATTTATTTTATCCGCATATTTGCATGCACTGTGGCAGCGAAGAACTAAGTGCAGCAACTGTTTTATGCGTGGACTGTGAAAGAAATTTACCCTACACCGAATTTTTAGCCATTGAAAATAATAAGGTAGAAAAAATATTTTGGGGCAGGGTACTCATTCAAGAAGCAGGGGCTAGTTTATTTTTTACCAAGGACAGTATTGTGCAAGCATTAATTTTTGCTTTAAAATATTCACACCAAAAAAAAGCAGGAAGGCTACTTGGAAATATTATGGGGCAAGCTATGATAAGTAGCCAACGCTTTAAAAATATTCATTGTATGATTCCCATTCCCCTTAGTAAAAAAAAGCAAAGAAAAAGAGGCTATAATCAGGCCATGCTGCTTTGTCAAGGTATCCAAGAAAAATTACCTCATATACCTATTGTTCCCGTTTTACTCAAAGAAAAAAGTTCTAAAAGTCAAACCCGTCAAAATAGAATTGAGAGAAACCATTTAGGTGAACAGCCCTTTAAGTTAATTTACCCAAGTTTGCTATTGGATAAAAATATTTTAATCGTAGACGACGTTATTACGACCGGCGCCACCATGGAAGCGGCGGCTATCTATTTATGGTCAGAAGCCCAGCCAAAGTCTATTAGCATAGTGGCTGCCGCCTATACGATCTAGTCAACCTTTTCTAAAATAAATTGTTATATTTATTGTTCAAACAAAGACGCCGAATTGTTCAAACAAAGACACCGAATTGTTCAAACAAAGACACCGAAAAGACAAAGAATTATAAAAGACTCAAAAAAATAAACGCAAATATTATGAAAACATTATTAAGCATTTTACTTATGGCCACCGTATTTACAACGAATGCACAAAGCATTCATAGTTTTACTGTAAAAAGTATTGATGGTAAAAATTTAAACCTTGCTAGTTTCAAAGGCAAGAAAATATTAATTGTGAATACTGCCTCTAAATGTGGTTACACACCTCAATACGAAGGTTTAGAAAAAGTATACGAGCAGTACAAAGACAAATTAGTCATTCTAGGTTTCCCTTGCAACCAATTCGGTGGACAAGAACCAGGAACCAATGAAGAAATTGTTGATTTTTGCAAAAAAAATTATGGTGTTAGCTTTCCTTTAGCCGATAAAATAGATGTAAAAGGCAGCAATATCGCACCTATCTACCAATGGCTTACTACAAAGTCAAAAAATGGAATTTTAGACGCTAGCATTTCTTGGAATTTTAATAAATTTTTAATTGACGAGAATGGCAAAATGATTGCTTATTTCCCAAGCAACGTGAAGCCAGACAGCGATGCTATTTTGTCTTATTTAAAATAAATCTATAGGCCTGCTTTTTAGCCCGGCTTTATAAACTATCCATTATCTTCGTTGCATGTTATTTAGCGAAGTCATAGGACAGGAGGCTTTAAAAAAGCAGTTGGTTCACTTAGTAGAACAAAAAAGATTAAGCCATGCTTTATTATTTGCAGGCCCAGAAGGCGCAGGGGCCCTGCCTTTAGCCATTGCCTTTGCACAATACATAGTGAGTCTTCCAGCGAATAATGAAGGCGCTGTGGCCGACTTATTCGGAGCGGCTTCAACAGTAGTTAAAGAGGATGTTTTTTACCGACCCGATCAAATTGAAAACTTACCGGCTTATCATAGAGCTAGTAAACTCATGCACCCCGATTTGCATTTTTCTTTCCCCTCCATTACTGAAAAGCCAGGACAAAAAAATTTAAGCGCTAATTATATTGAAGAGTGGAGAGAGTTTATCATGGGCTATCCTTATGGCAATGTTTTTGATTGGTTACAATTTATAAAAGCCGAAAACAAACAAGGTAATATTAGTGCCGATGAATGCGCTGAAGTGATTAAGAAATTATCTTTTAAAAGTTTTGAAAGTGCTTATAAAGTTTTAGTCATGTGGATGCCTGAATACCTAGGCAAGGAAGGCAATAAATTATTAAAACTTATTGAAGAGCCTCCTGATAACACCATTATAATTTTAGTAGCTGCGAGTGAGGAAAATATTTTACCAACCATTTTAAGTAGATGTCAATTTATTAAAGTGCCGCGATTAAGTAGTGGAGATATTGAAGCTGCTTTAATGAAGAAAGGACAAATTGAAAAAGAGAAAGCGACACAAATTGCTTCTATGTCAGATGGTAATTATAGAGAAGCGCTGCATTTATTACAACATAGCGATGCCGATTATTTAACACAAATTAGAGAATGGCTGAATGCCATTTTGAAAAATGGTCCAGTGGCCCAGGTGAAGTGGGTAGACGAGACCAGTAAAATGGGCAGGGAGCCTCAGAAACAGTTTTTAAAGTATTTCAACCATTTACTAGAGCAAAGCATTCGCTTGAAAATTTTGGGCACCGACCTGCCTTTAGACCCCGATTTAAAGGATTTTGCCTTAAGAATCAATAAGATAGCAAGTGTGGGCCAGATGGAGGCTATTATTCAAGAAATTGACAAAGCCACCTACTATATTGAGAGAAATGCCAACCCAAAAATGCTATTTATGGCCTTAGGCATCAAGTTCTATCATATCATTCAGAACAAAACCTTAATTTTGACAGATGCCTAGCAAGTAAGCGAGTGAACCAGAGAAAAGAAGCGAGGCGTGGTATTTTTATTCATTAACAGTAGAACTTACATAATATGGGATGTGGATCTTGTGGAACAGGAACACCAAATGGGTGTAAAAGTAATGGAGGCTGTAGTACAGGAGGTTGTAATAGATTAAATGTACATGATTGGTTACGCGATTTACCTATCGACGATGCCGCTACACAATGCAAAGTAGTAGAAGTTAGCTTCAAGCAAGGCAGTAGAAAAGAATTCTTTAGAAACACCAGCGCACAACATTTTGAAAAAGGCGACTACGTTACCGTAGAAGGCGTCAATGGATTTGACCTAGGGGAAGTTTCCTTGACAGGAGAACTTGTGCGTATACAATTAAAGAAAAGAGGGACAGATGAGTTCAGCCCTGAGATGAAAAAGATTTTAAGACCTAGTAACGAAAGAGATTTAGAAACTTACCATATTAGCAAAAGTAGAGAAGCAGCTATGCTAGCTCGTAGTCGTGCCGCTGCTAGAGACCTCAGGTTGGAAATGAAATTAAGTGAAGTTGAATTACAAGCAGATGGTAAAAAAGGAACTTTCTTTTATACAGCGGATGATAGAATTGACTTCAGAGAACTCATCAGAACTTTCGCGGGCGAGTTTAAAGTAAAAGTGGAAATGCGTCAAATAGGTATTAGACAAGAAGCCGCCAAAGTGGGTGGTATTGGAAGTTGTGGTAGAGAATTATGTTGCAGTACTTGGTTACACGATTTCAAGAGCGTGAATACGACTGCAGCGCGTTATCAAAATTTATCAATTAATCAAACAAAGTTGAGTGGGCAATGTGGTAGATTAAAATGTTGTTTGAATTTTGAACTAGATACTTATTTAGATGCCTTACAAGGTTTCCCCGACTATGCAGATACACTTCAAACAGCAATGGGTCAGGCCTTTTTAATTAAGAAAGATATTTTCAAAAATTTAATGTGGTATACCCTTCCTAATAATACCAAGCATTTTCCTTTAACCATTGATCGTGTTATTGAAATAAAAAAATTAAATAAGCAAGGTATTGCGGTGGAAGAATTAGAAGCAGTAGAAATTACCGGAAAAAATAAAGAAGTAGAACCAGAATTTGTAGAATTAGTAGGTCAGATAAGTTTACGTTCATTGGAAAAGAATGATCGCAGAAGAAGAGACCAACAAAGAAATGCAAATCAAAACGATCGCAGGCCTATGCAAGGTAATGGTCCGCAACAAAGAAACGATCAGAGAAACGATCAACGTCCAGATAATAGAAACAATCGTCCAGATAATAGAAACAATCGTCCAAATAACGGACCGAACAATAGACCTAACAATGGACCTAATAACGGACCAAGACCTAACAATGGACCGAGACCCAACAACGGACCCGCTAATGGACCTAGCAACGGACCCACTAATCCATCCGCTAATTAATTAAGCGTATAATTTTTCTAATTCCTGATTCGTAAAATCCATTAATTTTTTTACGTAATTAGGAGAGAAATTAAATTCAATACCTGCCGTTTTGTATAATTCAGGTAAAGTCTTAGTACCTCCTAAGCTTAAGGCGTTCATATAATTCTCTAAAGCCTGCGTTGGATTTTTTTGATACTGCATCCACATGCCAATAGCCCCTAATTGTGCAATACCATATTCAATATAATAAAAGGGTACTTCAAATAAATGTAGTTGTCTTTGCCAACCAATAGCCCTATACATATCTAATCCTGTATAGTCAATACTATCTGTAGAAAACTCTGCTACAATAGCTTTCCAAGAAGCCGTGCGCTCTTCAATTGTATGCATAGGATTTTCATAAACCCAATGTTGAAATTTATCAATAATCGCAATCCAAGGAAATATGGTAATAGTTCTTTCTAATTGATGTTCTTTCGCTCTATTTAAATCTTCTTCGTTATCGAAAAAACTTTGCCAATGATTCATGGTAAATAATTCCATGGACATACTTGCAACTTCAGCCATCTCCATAGGATATTCTTTAAACGCAGTCAATGAAAGTGGATGCGCTAAAAAAGAATGTATAGCGTGACCACCTTCATGCACCATGGTAGTCACATCACTCATTTGACCAGCTGCATTCATGAAAATA
>JBEGKS010000029.1:0-9030 GCA_041183945.1 Bacteroidota bacterium
GGCTTAACTTTGATTAGAAAAAAATAATAGCATGAATATAAGCAAACTTGCTTTTCTCTTCTTATTTACAATCCCCCTAACCACCAAGGCGCAAAAAACTGCTACCTTAATATATATTGACCAGTATAAGGATATTGCCATTAGCGAAATGAAGCGTACAGGCATACCCGCCTCTATCACTTTAGCGCAGGGCATAATTGAATCCAATAGCGGTGAAAGCAATTTAGCATTGAACTATAAAAATCATTTTGGTATTAAATGCAAAAGCGATTGGAAAGGAGAAACAACTTACCAGGATGATGATGCTAAACAAGAATGTTTTAGGGTCTACCCCAATTCAAATGCTTCTTTTATTGACCATTCTAACTTTTTAAAAGCCAGACCTAATTACGCCCCTTTATTTGAACTCGACCCCGTAGACGACTCTGCCTGGGCTTATGGACTTAAAAAAGCAGGCTACGCTACAGCTTCAGATTATCCTAAAAAACTACTTAAAGTCATTAATGATTTTGAACTTTCTCAATATAATTTTCCAGAACTTGCTTTTTATGATGATGACGATACCCCTACTCAAAAATTAGATACAAGTAAAAAAATAGAAGTTAGTAAACCAATGGCTCCTATTGTACAAGCCGATTCAATTAAGATTGATTCTATAAAAATTAATACTATTAAAATTGATTCTGTTAAAAAAGTAGAAGATGCCCTTATAGACACCATACAGCTTTCAAGTGTTAAAGGAATAAGTAGCTCAGATACTATAAAAATTACTGCACCTAAGGCTATGAATGGCATTGGCAGTATAGCTATTGAGCAAGTAAAAGACAGTGCAGTAAAAATAAATACTGTACTTGCCACAGATACTACCAAGAATAATAAAGAGATACCTATTAAAGAAGCTAGTCTTATAGATACAAGTAAACTAATAACCAAAACGCAAAACAGTGCTGCTACATTTGAATACCCTAAAGGAAAATTCAAGGCCAACCAGTTACTTGCCGTTTGGGCGAAAGCAGGAAGCTCCTTTTTAGATATAGCCAATACCTATAATATAGCCTTATACAAACTATACGGCTACAACGATTTAGAAGAAACCGATTTGCTGGCTCAAGATCAAATTTTATATTTAGTACCTAAAAGAAAAGAAGTAAGCAAGAAAGTGCATTTGGTAGCAGCGGGAGAAACTTTATATGATATTAGTCAAAATGAAGGCATTCAATTAAATTATTTAGAAGCTTACAATACTGGAGTGACAGATAAAAACTTACAAGTGGGGTCGACCTTGGTTTTATTTAAAACCAATGAAGCACCTAAAATTACTGCTGCTCCCCTAAAAAGTATAAACACCCCTAGCTTTCTAAAGCGTAAAAAAAATAATTAAGTATGAATAGTATTAAAGTATTAGATAAAGAATTTGTTCCCTACTTAAGTGAAAAAGAAATTCAAGAAAAAATTACCGAGCTTGCGCATCAGTTAAACAAGGACTATGCAGGTAAAAGACCCATATTTTTATCTATATTAAATGGTTCCTTTTTATTTACTGCCGATTTATTTAAGCAAATAACTATTGAAGCCGAGGTTTGCTTTATTAAACTAGCCTCTTATAAAGGCATGTCTTCTTCAGGCAATGTAATTACAGCCATTGGTCTTGAAGCCAATGTAAGTGGAAGAGACATTATTATTTTAGAAGATATTATTGATACAGGAAAAACCTTACACCACTATTTACCTCAATTAATTTCAAGTAGCCCTGCCTCTGTTAAAGTAGCTGTGTTATTGAATAAGAAAGAGGCTTTACAATTTCCTGTACAAGTAGACTACAGTTGTTTTGAAATACCCAATAAATTTGTAGTAGGCTATGGCCTTGACTATGATGGGCTAGGTAGAAACTCGAAAGATATCTACCAATTAAAATAAATTATTTAATTGGCTTTGGCTGGAAATTAGGGCTTTGTTGCATCTTCTCTAAAATAGCCTTTTCCTCCGCACTGACTTGTTGTGGTGTCCAAACATGCACATTAATGAGTTGATCTCCTTTTGCGTAGCCTTGTACTTCTGGGAAACCCTTGCCTTTCAATCTGAATACTTTTCCACTTTGTGTACCTGGTGGAATTTTAATTTTTGCTCTAGCATCAATAGTAGGCACTTCCACACTTGTTCCAAATACCGCGTCTGGTATGGTAATATATAAGTCAAATGAAACATTTAAACCATCTCTATGTAAACTCTCATGTGCTTCTTCTTCAATCATGATAATTAAATCACCTGAGCTTCCCCCTCTTTCTCCTGCATTCCCTTTTCCCGACATACTTAATTGCATTCCATCTTGCACACCCCCTGGAATGTCTATTGAAATAGTTTCTTCTCCATATACACGACCTTCTCCTTTACAAGGAGCGCATTTTGCAGTCACTGTATTACCTTCTCCGTTACATGTAGGACAAGTATTTACTGTTTGCATTTGTCCTAAAAAAGTATTGGTGACTCTTTTCACTTGACCAGCACCATTACAAGTACCACAGGTTTGTACACTGTTTTTATCCTTTGCACCATTGCCTCCGCAAGTAGTACATAAAACATGTTTTTTTACTTTTACTTGTTTATTGGCACCATTTGCAATTTCTTCAAAGTTCATCTTAAGTTTAATTCTTAAGTTGCTTCCTCTTTGCCCTCTTGATCTTGAAGACCTTGAACGACTTCCTCCTCCACCAAAAAATCCACCAAACATATCTTCTCCGAATACATCTCCAAATTGACTAAATATATCATTCATGTCCATTCCACCTCCGCTAAATCCGCCACCGCCACCAGCACCTTGACTAAATGCTGCATGTCCAAATCGATCATATTTTGCTTTCTTATCCGCATCACTCAATACTTCGTATGCAGAAGCCGCTTCTTTAAATTTTTCTTCCGCTGCTTTATCGCCCGGATTTCTATCTGGGTGAAATTGCATAGCTACCTTACGGTATGCTTTTTTTATTTCATCCGTTGACGCAGATTTAGTGACACCTAATACTTCGTAATAATCTCTTTTTGACATAGTCGATTTTTATTTGCCTACCACTACTTTTGCGAAGCGGATAATTTTATCGTTTAAGAAATAACCTTTTGTAATTTCATCCACTACTTTACCTTTTTGTTTGTTATCGGTAACAGGTATTTCTGTAATGGCTTCATGTAACTCCACATTAAAATCTTTGTGCAAACTTTCCATTGGAGTAACTCCTTTAGATTGTAAAGTAGATCTCACTTTATTAAACACTAATTGAATACCTTCTTTTTGTAGGGAAATATCGTCTGTGCTATTCAATTGCTTTTCTGCTCTATCACAATCGTCCATTACTTCTAACATGGAAACAATAACATCTTTTCCAGCTGTTTGAATTAAGTCCAATCTTTCCTTAGCAGTCCTTCTTCTAAAGTTCTCAAATTCTGCCATTAAACGTAGGTATTTATCCTTTTGATCGGCTAAATCGGCCTTTAGTTGGTCTAATTCACTTAGAGGTGCCTCTTCGACTTCGGGAGTAGTTTCTGGGCTGTTTTCAGCCTCATTTTGAGCAGGAATGGCTTGATCCGTGTTCTCCATTTCTTTATCTTCCATAGTTTTCATATTGTTACAAATATCTCCCAAAAATATTGCCAAATCAAGAAATAGAGCAAAATTGACAGAAATAGACCTAAAATAGGCACAAGTTGTCACTCATTTGGGCGCTATATTTGTGCCATGACAAAGGTGTATTTAAACAAGAAAATTAACCCCAGAATTGCACTAGGCCACCCCTGGATTTACAACAACGAAGTTGACCGAATTGCAGGGCCCATAGAACCCGGAGATATAGTGGAAGTTTACTTCTTTGATGGCCAATTAGCAGGCAGGGGTTATATCAATCCCAATTCTCAGATTATTATTCGATTACTTACCCGAAAAAGAGAAGAAATTGATGCTCCATTTTTCTATGAGAAAATTAAAACAGCCTGGGCCTACAGACAACAATTGGGTTATGTAGAGAACTGCCGATTAGTATTTGGAGAAGCAGATGGATTACCTGCTTTAATTATTGATAAATTCAATGACTATTTTGTTTTGCAAACTTTATCCTTAGGTATTGATATTTGGAAACCCGCCATTGTAGATGCACTACAAAAAATATTTTCACCCAAAGGAATTTATGAAAGAAATGATGTGCCAGTTAGAGAATTAGAAGGACTCACACAAGTAAAAGAATTTTTAACAGAGCCCTTCCCTACTGAAATTATTATTAAAGAAAATGATTTACAATTTTATGTAAATATTGATACAGGACAGAAGACGGGCTATTTTTTAGACCAACAAGATAATAGAAGAGCCATAAAAGATATTGTAAAAGGAGCCGATGTATTAGGCGCCTTTACCTATACGGGTACTTTTGAAATTCATGCTGCTCATTATGGAGCAAAGTCGGTATTAGGTATTGACATTTCAGAAAGCGCCGTTGCACAGGCCAATAAAAATGCTGCTTTAAATAAACTAGATCATATAGTAAAATTTGAAGCCATGAATGCATTTGATGTATTAAAAAAATGGGGCAAAGAAGGTAGAAAATATGATGTGGTGATGTTAGACCCTCCAGCATTCACAAAAAGTAGAAATAATATAGATAAAGCCGTTACAGGTTATAAAGAAATTAATTTAAGAGGCATGCAAATGCTACGTAATGGGGGCTTTTTGGTAACATCAAGTTGCACCAACCTGGTAAGCCCTGAATTATTTTTAGAGACCATACAAATGGCTGCCTGGGATGCAAAGAAAAGAATTCGTCAAGTGACTTATCAGTCACAGTCAAGTGACCACCCTATTATTTGGGGTATGGAAAATACACACTATTTAAAGTTTTTGATTGTAGAAGTTTGTGATCGATAGAAATTAACAGGAAGCAAAAAGCCCTCCGATTAATTGGAGGGCTTTAAAAATTATTAGCAAGAAGCGACGTTTCAGTTCAATTTATTCAAAGTAGTTTGAATGGCTTCAAAATTAGGTAAGTCGCCAGGTGTAGCACAAATTTCTTCGTATTGAATAACGCCGTCTTTGTCTACTACAAATGCTGCACGCTTACTTACACCTTGCATTTCAAAAGCAGGGAATACATCGTACTTCACTCCATAATCAGCAATAGCTGTTTTATTAAAATCGCTCAATAAAGAGAAATTTAATTTTTGCTCTTCTTTGAATTTACCTAAAGTAAATAAAGAGTCTACAGAAATACCTAATACCACTGCATTAGCAGTATTGTAAGTTCCGATATTATCTCTAATGCTACATAATTCAGCAGTACAAACGCCTGTAAATGCTAAAGGGAAAAATAATACGACTACATTTTTACCTTTATAGTCTGCTAAGTTTACCGCTTTTTTCTCTGTATCAAAAAGTGTAAATGCCGGTGCTGGTTTACCCATTAAATTGCTCATATTTATTTTATTTTTTTGTTTTAATACTAAGGACACAAAAGTAAAATTCTTTACTGAATTCTAGTTTAAAGCCTATGTTATTATATTATTTTTTTTCTCTTTTCGAAAGCTCATTGACTGAATCCATTAATTCTTTGAATTCAATGGGATGTCTTTGTAAATAATCGATGGTATTGTAAAACTCCACCCTGTCTACCTTATTTAAATCGAATATTTGCTGGTAAAATTCAATGTTTTTTTTGTCAGCTTTCCAGCTGCTGTCTACCACAGACACCCTAGTATAATACTCATCGGCCTGCATTAACTGCCAAACCACTCTTTGCATGGTTTTCATATCAACGCGTTTATCCTTGGCTGCTGGTGTCGAACAGCCCAGTATAATGCAAGACAGTATGATTAACTTTTTCATTCTAGTTTCTCTTTATACTTATTAATATTAGCTATGTCTAATAAAGATAAAGTAGTCAGTAGTTGTTTTCTGGTGGCCTTATCCGATTTATTAAAAATACCCACTATTTCAGAAAATTTAGCCTGCATGATAATTGGAATAAGCATTCCACTCACAGCCCCCTCATTCATCTCTTGTAAATTCATTAAAGCATTTAAGATATTACTCTTAGCCAGTTCTGGCTTGTCTGCCATTTGATCTAAACCCTCTCTATAATAACTATAGATAATATCATGTACTTTGTCGTTTCCACTCTTGGTTAAGTTATCTATTAAAATATATCTATTTCTCTGTCCATCGTAACTTTTCCAACCACTAATACCACTACCTTCTGGCGCATTGAATACAATATTGAGTGCTTTATTAAAATAAGGCATGCCCGCTTTCGGCGCAAAAGAATCATAATCTAAACCTAAAATAATATAAATATAATAAGCAAGTGTGGCAGTTAAATTAGACTCTAAGGGGTCGACTCCTTGAATTCTATTTTCATTAAATTCAATAGGTTGAGAGAGCTGATATTTAAAAGTAAATTTAGCATCCTGCATATTTAACACAGCGCTGCTATAACTCGCATTATGGACAGGTCTATTGGAAACAATACTTAATTTGGCATCGTACACATTTGATCCAGCCACCGATTCAATAGTAATATAAAAGCTACAATCAATTTTCTCTTCATTGGAAAATGCGTCGTTGGACCATTTGCGCTGATTGATAAAATCTTTTAGTTGAGTTTGTAATTGAGGGAATATTTTAGGATCGACTTGGTTGTCTACTTTACTAGATTGTATAGTAATAGAGGCAGCCAATTCTTGCGCACTCAATGAAGGGGCAAAAATTGTAAAAATAAAAACGGTCAATAATAATTTCTTAAGCATAGTCTACCTAATTAACCCTAAAATACAAAAACGTCCCGATACCTCAATAGTATGGGACGTTTTAATTTTGTAAAAGCAAGTACTAGCGGAATAAATCGCTTTCTTCGTTTTTACGGTAATATATTTTGTCATCGATGAATTCAGCAGTGGCTAAAATTGCAGGATTCGGCATACGCTCATAAGCCTTAGAGATTTCAATTTGTTCCTTGTTCTCATGAATTTCTTCTAAGCTATCGGTATGACTAGCAAACTCTTCTAATTTACTGTGCAATTCTTCTCTTACAGAAATACTTATTTGATTGGCTCTTTTAGAGATAATAGAGATAGACTCATACAAGTTACCTGTCTTCGCTTTTAAAGCTTTCAAACTTTTTGTTTCTACAACAGAAGGGGTGTTGGCACCCATATTTCTTCTTAGTTTACTCATTTTATTAAATTTAAATAATTATCTGTTTGTTTCTTTATTTTTTTCGCTTCAGCCATTAAGGGACTGTCGCTATAACGGTCTACAAAATCATTATACTCTGCTACCACTTTATCGAATCTCTCTTTTTGCTTATCTACAAAACTGTTTTCAGCAAATTGATAATAAGCTTTTAAAGTAAGTAATTTGTACTTATCTGCATTTTTTGAATCAGGATAACCATCAGACAATAAACCATAAGAAATAGCCGCTGCTCTGTAAAGTGCAAGTTCTGAATACAAGGTAGCCGTTTTAAAATCTTTCAATTCTAGCTTAGCTCTTGAGGCATCGATTACTTCAGTGGCATCTTTGACTCTAACACTTGTAGGGTGCCCATCAATAAATTGTTGCATTAATTGAATGGTTCTATTCGTTGTGGTTTGATCTAATTCTGCTTTTGGTGAACGCTTAAAATAAGTATAAGCTCTTAAATAATCCACTTCTTCCGTTCTTGGACTATTAGGGAAATACTCCACAAAAGTTTTAAATAAATTTTCTGCATTCTCATAGTCCTTATCAAAGTAGTATGAGTTCGCAAATTTTAAATATAATTCTTCATAGCGAGGTGTTCCTTTCACAAAAGGTATAACTGATTCAAAGAGCTGCTGTGCGTTAGAATATTTTTTTTGTAAAAAATAGCTCTCAGCCATTTTTACCTTATAATCGGTATCCTTATTCTTTAAAATTTTTTGGAATTTTGAAGTACAAGACGACAAGGCCAAAACAAGACAGAAAGCAACAAATATTCTATTCATACAGGGATGCAAAATTAACTAATAATCCTCAATTTATGACGAAAATCGTCCAATTTGGGGGCGCTGGCGTTAAGATTATTATAAAAAAAGCCCCGAATAGCAACGCTAAACGGGGCTATATCAATTACTTAGACTAGATTAAGCTTCTTTACCAGCTGCATCATCATCCATTTTAGCTCTGATTTCAGCTAAAGCTCCTAGGTCACCTAAAGTAGATTTCTCCACTTTAGCCTGGATTGTTTTAACTGCTTTTTTAGTCTTCTCCGTTTCCACTTTCGCTTCTTTCTTAGCTACTTCTTTTTCTTCAGTGATAGCTTGTTCCCAAATTCTAGCATGGCTTACTACTATACGCTTTTCATTACGATCGAATTCGATCACCATGAATTTCGCTGTTTCTTCCGCTTGAACTTGTTTGCCATCTTCTTTCGCTAAGTGACGATTAGGTGCAAAACCTTCAAGACCATGTGGCAATTGTACAATCGCACCTTTTTCATCCTTACGGCTGATGGTACCATCATGAATAGATCCTATTGCAAAAGTTTGCTCTAATGCATTCCAAGGATCTTCTTCTAATTGCTTATGTCCTAATTGTAGTTTTCTGTTTTCTTTATCAATGTTTAAGATAATGATATCGATAGACTCTCCCACTTTTACATACTCAGAAGGGTGATTGAAACGCTTCAACCAGCTTAAATCGCTAATATGTATCATTCCACCAATGCCTGATTCTAATTCAATAAACACACCGTAAGGAGTGATATTTTTTACAAGCCCTTTGTGTTTGCTTTGTTCTGGGAATTTATTATCGATAGAGCTCCAAGGATCTTGAGACATTTGTTTAATACTCAAGCTCATCTTACGTGCATCTTTATCTAAGGTTACCACTTTTGCTTCATGCTCATCTCCTAATTTGAAGAATTCTTTTGCATTGATTGGAGTGTTTGCCCAAGTAATTTCAGATACGTGTACAAGACCTTCAACACCTGGTTGAATTTCTAAGAAAGCACCGTAGTCTTCAATGTTTACTACTTTACC
>JBEGKS010000030.1:0-10194 GCA_041183945.1 Bacteroidota bacterium
GTTACTAATTCTTGTTTAGTAATAGGAACGCCCATGATTTTATTATAACCTTTAGCGTCAACAAAATATTTATCGCGAATAATTTTAATTAATTGTCCGTTGTTAATTTCAGGAATAACTACTGTTTCAAAATTCTTTAAAATATCGCCTAAGTTTTTAGGGAAAGGGCGCATGTACTTAATATGTGCATGGCTTACTGCTTTACCTTGACTTTGTAAATGTAGTGCGGCACTCTTAATAGTTCCATAAGTAGAACCCCATCCAAGTATTAATACTTTTCCTTTTTCAGCACCAGAGTCAATCGTTTGTAAAGGAATATAGTCTGCAATTTTTTCTACTTTAGCTTCTCTAGCTTTTACCATGAATTCGTGGTTCTCAGAATCGTAGCTAACGTTTCCAGTTTCTGCTTGTTTTTCTAATCCACCAATTCTATGTTCTAAACCTGGAGTGCCTGGAATAGCCCAAGGTCTTGCACCTTTTTCGTTTCTCTTATAAGGAAGGAATTTTTCTTCCCCTTCATCCAATGCTTTTTTAAATTTCACTTCAATAGCAGGCAAGCTACTAACAGAAGGGAATTTCCAAGGTTCAGCACCATTAGCAATATATCCATCACTTAATAAAATAACTGGAGTCATATGTTGAAGTGCAATACGCACTGCCTCAAATGCCATATCAAAACAATCGCTAGGCGTTGAAGTAGCAATAATAGGAATAGGTGCTTCACCATTTCTTCCATAATAGGCTTGCATTAAATCGCTTTGCTCTGTTTTAGTAGGTAAACCTGTTGAAGGGCCACCTCTTTGAATATTCACAATCACTAAAGGAATCTCTAACATCATGGCAAGTCCCATGGCCTCTGTTTTTAAAGCCATACCTGGTCCAGAAGTAGTAGTTAAACCAATAGAACCACCATAGCTTGCGCCAATAGCTGCACTAATACCAGCAATTTCATCCTCTGCTTGGAAAGTTTTTACATTAAAGTTTTTGTATTTGCTTAATTCATGTAAGATATCTGTAGCAGGTGTAATAGGATAACTTCCTAAAAATAATTGTAAACCACTTTTTTGAGCAGCTGCAATTAAACCCATAGATAAAGCTTGGTTACCCATGATGCTTCTGTAAACACCTGGCTCCATTTTTGCCTTTTCTACTTTGTATCTAGAAGAAAAAAGTTCGGCCGTTTCACCATAGAAATAACCTGCTTTTAATACATCGATATTACTATTTAAAATAGATTCTTTCTTTTTGAATTTATCTTTTAGATATTCAATAGTGGTATCTAAATCTCTATTGTATAACCAATAAATCATACCTAATACAAACATGTTCTTCGCACGATCTCTTTCTTTGATACCTAATTCTGTATAGGCTTTTAGGGCTTCACGGGTTAATTTAGTGACGTCTACTTTTGTTAAATCATATCCATCTAAACTACCATCTTCTAATGGGTTAATACCATCAGGGTAAGCAGCTAAGCGTAAATTCTTTGTATCAAAACCTTCAATATTGGCAATAATTTTTCCGCCTTTTTTCAAACCTTTTAAAGCTGCATTCATCGCTACTAGTACATCACATATATCACCTGGTGTATAAACTCTGTTAGAACTAAAATGAATTTGGAATCCACTCACACCTGGAAGGGTTCCTAATGGAGCTCTAATTTCCGCAGGGAAATCTGGGAAAGTAGCTAAATCAATACCTAATAAGGCAGTGTTATTGGTAAATTGCTGGCCAGTTAACTGCATACCGTCGCCACTATCTCCAGCAAACTTGATGACTACATCTTGTAAAACAACTTCTTTTTGCATATTCGATTTTATTGGAGCACGAAGGTACAAATCCGAGGGCCTAAAACCTTAACTTTTTATAATTTTTTTATAGTTTTCTTGTCTACCTTTGCGGCCACAAAGCTTTGATTTTATGCTTATTGGGCCTGTTTTTTACATATTAAGTCTTTTTTTACTATCCTTTATGCCCTCTAAGCCAATGGCAGCGTCAAATTATGCAGCTCAAAAGACTATTATGGAGGCTCAAAATCAGCCATCAGACAAAACTATAAAACATATTTATTTAACCTTTGATGACGGTCCTTTAAAAGGGACAGCCAACTGTATTGCCATCTGCGAGAGAGAAAAAGTGGCGGCCTCTTTTTTTGAAATTGGCCTCCACCAATCTAGGAGTAGTAAGGGTCGGGGGCTTTATGAGCATATCAAATCTAACAATACTTTATTTTCACTTTCTAACCATAGCTTCTCACATGCAGCTGGTAATTACCTCTGGTTTTATCAGCACCCAGATTCAGCCACTTTGGACTTTTTAAAGGGCAAGGCTGTTTTGGCACCTACTAATAATTTGGTCAGGTTTCCGGGGAACAATGCCTGGGACACAAAGGATGCCAAAAAAGCCAGTTGGTTAGCAAAGCCACTAGCCCATAAAATGGATAGCCTAGGTTGGGATGTGATTGGATGGGATATGGAATGGCGATTTAACAAAAACAGAAAGCCTGCGCAAAGCCCAGAAGCCATAGTGCTATTGGTGGACAGCTTATTTGCAAATAATCAAACTAAAACAAAAAATCACCTAGTTATTTTAATGCATGACCACATGTTTGCGACCTCAGATGATTCCATTAAATTAGCAAAAATGGTGGGCTTGTTAAAAAAGCGAAAGTATTACCGCTTTGATAAGATTACCCAATATCCAGGGCTTAAAAATGCCTTGAATTAACCTTTTTTTTAGACAATCATTCAAAGTATTTAGTATTTTTATAGTAGAAAAAAAACATAAAACTATGGCTATTTTTAAATCGGGAAACCCAACGCTTACTGAAAAAATATTTGATAAAAGTTTGCATGATAACGCCGCTTCCTTTGGCGTAATGAGTATTCGTGGTACCATTCAAAAATTTGGTTTTTTATTAATCATGGTGATGGCATCGGCTATGTACGTTTGGAATGTATATGCTGAAGGCAATACAAGTTCTGCCACCACTTATATGTTAGTGGGTGCTATTGGTGGTTTTGTCGTGGCCTTGGTCATGATGTTCAAGCCTCAGTGGGCTGGCTATATTGCACCTGCTTATGGAATATTAGAAGGATTATTTATTGGAGGCATTAGTGCATTTTTTAATGCCATGTTCCAAAAAAGCTATCCCAATATTGTACTGCATGCAGTGGGTTTAACTTTAGGAGTAGCCCTTTCCATGTTCTTGTTATATAATTTTAGAATTATTAGTGTAACAAACCGTTTACGTTCAATAATCATGTCTGCAACAATGGGTATTGGTTTGTTTTATTTAATTGTTTGGATACTGGGATTGTTTGGAGTGAATATGGGATTTGCTTTTGATAGCTCTCCATTAAGTATTGGTATAAGTTTATTTATAGTAGGTATTGCCGCTTTAAATTTATTATTAGATTTTGATTCCATTGAAAAAGCAGCTGAAATGGGTGCCCCTAAATACATGGAATGGTATGGCGCCTTTGGTTTATTAGTTACTTTAGTTTGGTTGTATATGGAAATTTTAAGATTGCTGAGCAAATTAAACTCAAGAGACTAGTGGGAATATTTATCCCTTTAAATAAAAATTATAATGGAGTTTAAGCGGGGTAAATTAACGAACGAGCAACTTATTCATTTATATAAGTCTTTGCTTTTGCCAAGGATGATAGAGGATAAGATGTTGCTTTTACTTCGCCAAGGAAAAATTAGCAAATGGTTTAGTGGTATGGGTCAAGAGGCCATAGCAGTGGGCGCTACCTTAGCGATGGACCCAACTGAATGGATCATGCCCTTGCATAGAAACTTAGGTGTATTTACTTCACGTAATATGCCATTGGTTGATTTATTTAAACAATGGCAAGGATATAAGTCTGGTTATAGTAAAGCGCGCGAAAGAAGTTTTCATTTTGGTTCTAAAGCGCATCATGTTTGTGGAATGATTTCTCATTTAGGTCCTCAATTAGCTATTGCAGATGGAGTCGCACTTGCTTACCAACAAAGAGGACAATTAAAAGCCACTTTAGCATTTACGGGAGAAGGGGGAACAAGTGAAGGTGATTTTCATGAAGCCTTAAATGTTGCGGCAGTTTGGGGACTGCCGGTTATTTTTATTATTGAAAATAATGGATACGGATTAAGCACGCCTACTAATGAGCAATACAAATGTGATTATTTAGTAGATCGTGCTAAAGGTTATGGCATTGATGGTATTCGCATTGATGGTAATAATATTTTAGAAGTATACGATACCATCAAAGGAGTAAGAGATTATTGTATTAATAATCAACGACCTTATTTAATTGAGTGTACCACTTTTAGAATGCGCGGACATGAAGAAGCCAGTGGTGTGAAATATGTTCCAAAAGAATTAATGGAAACATGGTCAAGAAAAGATCCTATTAAAAACTACGAGCAATATTTAGTGAAAGAAAAAGTAATCACTGAAATGGAAGTGGCTACGATGAGAAATGATTTAAAGCAAAGTATTGAAGCCGATTTAAAAATTGCCATGGAGCCAGAAGACTGGCAGCCATCTATTCAAGAAGAAATAGCAGATTTATTTGCACCAACCTTACCGAATACTATTTTAGATTTTACTGAATTAAATAATCCTATTTTAACCAAGAAGCGTTTTATAGAAGCCATTAGTGAAGCCTTAAGACAATCCATGGTACTTTACCCTGAGTTAATTATTATGGGTCAGGACATTGCAGAATATGGAGGGGCTTTTAAAGTAACAGAAGGATTTGTTCAACAATTCGGAAAGCAAAGAGTACGCAATACACCTATTTGTGAAAGTGCGATTGTAGGTGCTGCCTTGGGATTAAGTTTAGAAGGTATTAAGTCGGTGATGGAAATGCAGTTTGCCGATTTTGTAACGGTGGGCTTTAATCAAATTGTAAATAATTTAGCCAAAATAAATTACAGGTGGGGACAGAATGCAGATGTGGTGATTCGTATGCCAACAGGTGCGGGTGTGGGAGCAGGTCCTTTTCATTCTCAATCAAATGAGGCTTGGTTTACGCATGTACCCGGATTAAAAGTAGTATATCCATCAAACCCCATTGATGCAAAAGGTTTATTGATTGCTGCATTAGCCGATCCGAATCCTATACTTTATTTTGAACATAAAGTAATGTATAGAAGTATAGAAGCAGAAGTGCCCGATGAATATTATCAAATACCAATTGGTAAGGCTGCACTGTTAAGTGAAGGAGAAGCCGCTTGTATAATTACTTATGGTATGGGTGTGCATTGGGCCTTGCAATATCAAGCAGCAAATAGTGAAGTCTCTATTTCTATTTTAGATTTAAGAACTTTAGCGCCTTTAGATTATGAAGCCATCGAAAAAGTGGTGAAGGCTACAGGAAAAGTAATGGTACTGCACGAGGATAATTTAACCGGTGGTATTGGTGGAGAAATTAGTGCATGGATTGCAGAGCACTGCTTTGAATATTTAGATGCACCTGTTATGCGCTGCGCATCACTGGATACACCTATTCCTTTTAATACCGTTTTGGAAAAACAATATTTAGCGAATAGCAGGTTGGAAGAAATGATGCAGCGTTTATTAAGTTATTAATAAAAGCTTCTTTTTTTAAATAAATCATTAGATCTTATTTCTTGGGTGAAGTAAACAAGCCTACCCGTTTATGGGGTAGGCTTGAAAAATCATTAGATAAAATAAATAAGCCTCTTAGATTTTTATCAAGAGGCTTATTTATTAATTAGGATTGTTGGCTCTGTAAACGCGTAAAAAATTTCCTCCCAATACTTTACTTATATCTTTATTTGAATATCCTCTTGCAATTAATGCTTGTGTAAATGCAGGATAGTCTACAACTGTTTTTAATTCTTTGGGTGCAGAGTTAATACCATCGAAGTCAGAACCTAAGCCCACATGGTCAATGCCAATTAATTTTACGATATGGTCAAAGTGTTGCATTAATTGTTCTAAGTCTGGTTTAATAGCTTCGCTTTCTACAGGATATTTTTCAGAAACCATGGTGAAAGCATATTCGCGTTGTAAACCGGTTGCTAATAAAGAATCAATTTCTGGTTTATGATTTTTTCTAAAGGCTGCATCCTTCTTGCTAAAATTACTATCTACAAAACCAGAGAAGAAATTTAAATGTATGACGCCGCCATTTTTTCCGACAGCTAAAATTTGATCGTCTTTTAAATTTCTAGTAACAGGACAAATTGCATAGGCATTACTATGTGAAGCAATCACAGGCTTAGTAGTAGTTTTAATCGCATCCCAGAAAGTTGCTTCGCCCACATGTGAAATATCTACAATAATTCCTAGCTTGTTCATGCGTTCAATAATTTCTTTACCAAAAGAAGTGAGTCCCTTGGGTCCGGTATACTTAGGATCTTTTTCATCGACATGAGAGCTAGCCCAAGAAGGTGAGTTGTTCCATGTAAGTGTCATGTAGCGAACCCCTCTATTATAAAAAGTATCTAGTCTATCAATATTGTCTTCAATCATATGACCTCCTTCCACACCATACTGTGCCACAATTTTATTTTCTTTCAAAGCTTTTTGAATTTGCTTCCAAGTTTTTGCAATCACAATTTTATCAGGGTTGCGGTTAGCTACTGCCTCTAAGGTGTCCATCGATCTCATAGCCCAGGCATAGGGGTTGGGTTTTTCACCATCGCACCAAACTGAAAATAATTGGTAGTCTAGTCCGCCTTGTTTGAATCTTTTTAAATCGGAATGGTTGATGCCGGTAAGGTCTTGGTCCAGACTTACTTTTTTCTCGATACATGCAGTGATACAATCGTTATGTGTATCTACCAAGATTGATTTATAATGAATGGCTTGCGCTTGAGTGCCAGTATTGGCCACTATTAAAAGCAAAAGGGAGGCTAAATATTTCATGGGACTAGATTGTTTTATATTGACAACTAAAATAGCTATTTTTGCGCACAGAAAACCGACTATGTTAGACAAATTAGAAGCCATAAAAGCAAGATTCCAGCAAGTGGGGGTGGCTTTGACCAATCCAGAGATTATTAATAACCAATCAGAATTTGGTAAAATGAGCAAGGAATACCGTTCCTTGGAGAAGATTATTATACCTTATGAGCGATATTTAAAGGTATTGGAAGAGTATAAGTTTGCTAAAGAAACTTTGAATGGAGATGATGCAGAAATGAGAGAATTAGCCAAAATGGAGATGCCGGGCTTAGATGCAGAAAAAGAAACTCTTGAAAAAGACTTAACGAAATTATTAATACCCAAGGATCCGCAGGATGACAAGAATGCCATTATTGAATTAAGAGCTGGTACAGGTGGCGATGAAGCTAGTTTATTTGTTGGCGATTTACTTACCATGTACACAAGGTATTGTCAGAAAAAAGGATGGAAAGTAGCACTAGTTAGTGAGAGCGAAGGTTCAGTGGGTGGATATAAAGAAGTAATATTAGAAGTAGTGGGTGAAGATGTATATGGTACTATGAAATTTGAAAGTGGTGTGCACCGTGTGCAACGTGTACCTTCTACTGAAACTCAAGGTAGGGTGCATACTTCAGCAGCCACTGTGGCAGTGATGCCTGAAGCAGAAGAAGTAGATTTTGTATTGAACCCAGCAGATGTAAAAATGGAAACCTCCCGAAGTGGTGGAGCTGGTGGACAAAACGTAAACAAGGTAGAGACCAAAGTAATGTTAACGCATATACCTACAGGTACCGTTATTATTTGTCAAACAGAGCGTTCTCAATTAGGTAATAGAGAAAAAGCCATGACTATGATGCGTACTAAATTATTTGAAGAGCAAGTGCGTAAACAAGAAGATGAAATTTCAAGACATCGTAAAACATTGGTAAGTACAGGAGATAGAAGCGCTAAAATTAGAACCTACAATTGGCCACAAGGTAGAGTTACAGACCACCGCGTAGGGGTTACCTCTTATAATTTAGATGCAGTAATTAATGGAGAGATTGAAGAATTTATTGAAGCGCTTCAAGTAGCAGAGAATGCAGAGAAGATGTTAGTGAAGCAATAATTCAGCTTAATTATTTTCCTGCAATCGCCTTTTCCCATTCCCAGGCCGTGCGCATCATTTCATTTAAATCAAATTTACAATTCCAGCCCAATTTTTGAACAGCATAGTCATTGTTGGCATAAATAGCCACAATATCACCCGCTCTTCTTGGTCCAATCTCGTAATTTAATTTTACACCCGATACTTTTTCAAAAGCTTCAATGGCTTCTAGTACTGAAATACCATTGCCTGTGCCTAAATTAAAAATTTCGGTAGTATTAATTTTATTTTCTTTAATAGAATGTTGTAAGGCTAAAGTATGCGCATGTGCAATATCGCAAACATGAATATAATCACGAATACAACTTCCGTCTCTTGTGTCATAATCGTTTCCATGCACTTGCATCTTAGGTAATTTACCAATAGCAGTTTGAGTAATAGCGGGTACTAAGTTTTGAGGACGACCAATAGGTAACTCGCCAATAGCAATAGAAGGGTGGGCGCCTACTGGATTAAAATAACGAAGTAAGATAGTAGATATAGGATGCGCTATTGCTGTATCATGTACAATGGTTTCACCCATTTGCTTAGTCGCTCCATAAGGGGAGGCTGCTGTTTTTAAAGGAGTTTGTTCTGTGACAGGAATTTTATCGGGATTGCCATACACAGTGCAAGAAGAAGAAAAAATAAAATGTTTAGCTTGGTACTGAACTGCTAATTGTAAAAGATTAATTAAAGAACTAATATTATTTTGATAGTACTCGAGTGGCATTTCAACCGATTCACCTACCGCTTTATAAGCTGCAAAATGAATAATACCTGTAATGTTTTTATGTTGGATGAAAATTTGCTCCGCCGCTTTTTTGTCGGTTAAATCAATCTCATAATTTTTAATTTTTTTTCCTGTAATTTTTTCAATGCCTTTTATACTCTCAGCGGATGATCTTGATAAATTATCGGCAGAGATAACCTCAAATCCATTCTCTATTAAATCCACAATGGTATGAGCGCCAATATAGCCAGTCCCGCCTGTAACAAGAATTGTTTGCATTCAAAATTATTTGCAACAAAAGTAACGAAAATTATGCTTTGCTTGCTAGGGTAAATCCAAGTGTGGTACCCACATTCACTTTGCTTCTCACATGAATGGTTTCTCCGTGTGCCTCTATTATATGCTTGCAAATAGCAAGACCTAAGCCAGTACCTCCAATTTCACGGTTCCTTGCATCATCGGTTCTGTAAAATCTTTCAAATAAACGGGGTAAATGTTCTTCTGCAATACCAATACCGTCATCACTTAATTCAATAAGTATTTTTTGGTCCTCCATTTTATAAACACTTGCCGTAATTTGGCCATCTATCTTCCCGTATTTAGCAGCGTTGGATAAAATATTCACTATTACTTGATAAATTTTATTTTTATCCGCAAAAACATAGGTAGGTGTTTCTGATCCTTTTTTAAATTGAAACTGAATATTTTTTTTAATCCATTTCAAACTTAAATTACTCACCGCCTCATTTATAATATCTTGAATAATAAAAGACTGTTTTAAAATGGGGTCTTTATTAATTTCTAAATTGGTAATAGCATCTACATCGCTTAATAATTGAACAAGCCTTTGCACATTAGACTGAGCCTGTTTAACAAATTTGGGACCTGTCACAGCATCCTCCATGGCACCATCGCCTAGTAATTCTAAATAACCCTGAATGGCGAAAATGGGGGTTTTAATTTCGTGGGATAAGTTTTGTAAAAATTCTTTTCTAAAAGCTTCATTCGATTGTAAGTCTTGAATTTCTTTTGTTTTTTGAGCTGCCCATTCTTCTACATCTTCTCTTACATCGTCAATACCTTTTTGAGGTAGTACATATTTTTGATAAGCCTCTTCTCTTTTACTGGCCTTGGTTTGAGAAATAAGTTTATAGATTAATTTAATTTTACGATAAATAAAATATTCTAAAATCTGACCCATTAAAAAATAGATACTAATAAAGCTCACAATAAAATAAGTAATGCACAATTTTGGATTCGAAAAAAGCATAAAAATGCTTAAAGCTATTAAGGTAGCTATTAGTAGCGCAGTGAGTGCTGCCAACTGTTTTGGCGATAAGTTCTTTTCTTTAAACATGTAATTGGAACCCTTTAATTAGACAATGTGAAGGTATTCAATTCTTCCAAATAATTGATTTTATTCAATTG
>JBEGKS010000031.1:0-8775 GCA_041183945.1 Bacteroidota bacterium
CCATGTTACTTTTTTCTTTAGTGGTGGCAGAGAATTACCTTTTGAAGGGGAAACAAGAATTATGGCGCCTTCTCCTAAAGTGGCTACCTATGATTTGCAACCTGAAATGAGTGCCGCGAAATTAACCGATAAACTATTACCTGAAATTAAAGCAGGTAACCCCGATTTTGTTTGCTTAAACTTTGCCAATGCTGATATGGTTGGGCATACGGGTGTATTTTCAGCGGTGATGAAGGCGGTGGAAACGGTGGACGCTTGCGTTGAAAAAATTGTTACTGCTGGATTGGAGAATGGTTATACTATCTTTTTAACAGCAGATCATGGCAATGCCGACTACATGATTAATGAAGACGGCAGCCCTAACACAGCGCATACACTTAACTTGGTGCCTTTTTTCATTATAGACAAGGACTGGAAAGGTAGCATAAAACCTGGTAAATTAGGCGACTTGGCTCCTACTATCTTAAAAGTGATGGGCCTAGAAATACCTAAGGAAATGACCGGAAATGTTTTGATTTAAGAAAATTTTTACTAGTTTTTTCTTTAATCGATAGCGAAGTCATAGAATAGTAATACAAGAATCGCTATATTGTTAAACTTAGCAAAGAAAAAATTGTCAAAGACTTATTATCAATTTATAACCAACTTAAAAATAATATTATGATCAAGAAAATTCTTATTGGACTACTTGTTATTTTAGTAGCCATTCAATTTATTCGCCCAGCGAAAAATAACTCTGCAGACATTACTAAAGATATTTCTACATTGTATCCAATGCCCGATAGTGTTAAAGTGATTGTAGACAAAGCCTGCGCCGATTGCCATACGAACAACACAAAGTATCCTTTTTATGCCGCTATTCAACCTATTAGCTTTTGGTTAGCAGACCATGTGAATGATGGTAAGCGTCATTTTAATTTCAATGAATTTGCAGGGTACAGATTAGCGAAGCAAAATCATAAATTAGAAGAAGTGATTGAGCAAATTAAAGAAGGTGAAATGCCACTTCCTTCTTATACAATTATTCATACAGAAGCAAAATTAACTGAAGCTGAAAAAGAAACTTTAACTAAATGGTGTCAAAGTATTATGGATACATTGAAAGCTACTTACCCTGCTGATAGCCTTATATTAAAAAAGCCAACGCCAACGCAAGCCGCTACTAAATAGGTTTACTACCGTATGAAAATTGTTAAAGCAACCTATTTAATTTCTAGTCCTAGTTTTGATCAATGCCCTGCATTGAAAGCGCCAGAATATGCCTTTATTGGAAGAAGTAATGTGGGCAAGTCCTCCATTATTAATGCCTTATGCCTGCAGAATAACTTAGCTAAAACATCGGGCACGCCTGGTAAAACACAGCTAATAAACCACTTTGAAATTGTCAGTAATAGTGTAGCCAAAGGCAAACAAGACAAATGGTATATTGTAGATTTACCGGGTTATGGATTTGCCAAGGTATCACAAAGTAGTAGAAGAAGATGGGAGCAAATGATAGAAAACTATTTAAGAAAAAGAGAAAACTTAAACCGTGTATTTGTTTTAATTGATAGTAGACATGCTCCTCAAAAAATTGATTTAGAATTTGTAGAACAATTATTCAAATGGGAAATTCCCTTCACGCTTATATTTACTAAATCAGATAAAGAGAAGCCGGGAGTTGTTGCAAGAAATGTAAAATCCTTCTTTGATGCATTGAATGAAATACTTCCTTTTTTACCACAAGGTTTTGTAACCAGTGCAGAAAAAAGAACAGGAGTAGACGAAGTATTAGCATGCATTGACCAATACAATAAACTAGACGCTGAAGGACTTTAATACATTGAAGGGCTTACATACAATTATTTAATTCACTGCCTTGTCTGCACAGCAACTGCTTGCAAAGGCTTCTGGCTTAGCCTTGAAAGCAAAGCCCATTCCCAATATATAGCCCATGGCTTCTTTTAAAGCGTCATTGCTTTTAAATTGTGGATTCGTATTAATATCAGCATGTACTTCCATTTCAATATTGTGTTCAATAAAAAGATCACAAAGCTCATAAGCAATTTCAATACTTTTGGCTACTTCCATTAACATCCTTTCTTTCAAATGGTATTTTTGTGTGGATTTGTCGTTATGGATATACATAAAACCTCCATTATGTTCTCTTAAAAAAACAATCACTGTAGCAAACTCAGTCACATTGGCTTTTACTTGACTATCTGTGCCAATACAAACTTTTAATTTTGTCTTTTTTTCAGACTCTGCAAGGATGGCTTGTTTAACAGCCTCTTTAATGGGTAGTACTATTTTTTCTCCGTTAAATTTTCTCCATAACATAGTATCATTATTATAAGGTGAATATTACAGGGTAAATCAGATTGGGTAACGATTTGGGAAACGCTTTGCCTACTCTAATCTACCATAATAGATTTGAAAGCCTCAATACCTAGCCGCTTCAGTTTTCAACAGCTGGTGGATAATCCCCTGTTTGGCCTAAAAGCCACCTAGATTTATTACCTTTGGCCACTTAATAGATAGCTCCTTATGAAGATTTTATTCCAATACATTAAACCCTTTAGAAGCTTAGTTTTTCTGGCTTTTATATTAGCAGGTATTAACCAAACTTTTTCTTTATTTGATCCCATGATTTTTGGGAAACTAATTGACGAATTTGCCAAAAATCCTATCGTGGATGCAGCAGGTCATCACAGAACACAGTCCGATTTTTTATGGGGCGTAAGTAATATGTTATTGTTATTAGTGGGCACTGCGATGGTAAGTAGAATTGCTAAAGCTTTTCAAGACTATACAGTGAATGTGATTATTCAAAAATTTGGTGCTGCTTTATTTACCGATGGATTAAAACATTCTATGCAGCTTCCTTATCAAGCTTTTGAAGACCAAAGAAGTGGAGAGACCTTATCAATATTAACCAAGGCAAGAGCCGATTGCGAAAAGTTTATTAGCTATGTAGTAAATGTATTATTTGGCATTATTGTTAGTGTCATTTTTGTTTCTATTTATGCTACAAGATTACATTGGTCTATTATTCCTATTTATATTGGAGGGGCAAGCCTTATAGCCTATGTTACCAATTTATTAAGCAAGCAAATTAAGGTTATTCAAAAAACAATTGTAAAAGAAACCACTTCTTTAGCAGGTACAACCACTGAAAGTTTACGCAATATTGAATTAATTAAAAGCTTGGGCTTAACCACACAAGAAATTCAAAGACTGAATAATAATACATATAAAATATTAGCCCTTGAATTAAAAAAAGTAAAAAATGTGCGTTCCTTAAGTTTCATCCAAGGTACCATGGTGAATTTTTTAAGACAGGTCATTACTTTTACTTTAATGTGGCTCATCTTCAAAGAAATTTTAACAGTAGGTCAGTTAATTTCTTTACAGTTTTATAGCTTTTTTATTTTTGGACCACTACAGGAAATTGGAAGTATTATTTTAAGCTACAGAGAAACTGAAGCCTCTTTAAATAATTTCGATGCCTTAATGAAAAAGCCCATCGACCAAACACCAAGCAACCCCACAGCTGTTGGTGATATTCAACACTTAGCCTTCCATCAAGTGGGTTTTCAACATCAAACCGCCAACTTCAAAGCCATTGACAATATTAGCTTTGAAGCAAAGAAGGGTGAAACCGTTGCCTTTGTAGGTCCTTCAGGGGCAGGCAAAAGTACCTTGGTAAAATTATTAGTGGGATTGTATCAGCCACAGGAAGGAGAAATTTTAGTCAATGATGTAAATTCAAATAATATTGACATGACGGGACTTCGCAATCAAATTAGCTTTGTTACCCAAGACACTCAATTATTTGCAGGTACGATTAGAGAAAATTTAGCCTTTGTTGCTCCCAATGCAACAGAAGAAGATATGCTTTTAGCCCTTACCAAGGCAAGCTGTTCTAATATCTTAGACAAAGGAGGCAATGGCTTGGCCACATTAATTGGAGAAGGTGGTTTAAAATTAAGTGGTGGAGAAAAACAAAGATTATCTATTGCCAGGGCCTTATTAAGACATCCTCATTTATTGATATTTGATGAAGCCACTTCTTCTTTAGATAGTATTACGGAAGAATCGATTACTGATACCATTAGACAGTTATCTGCCGAAAGAGAACAGATAACTATTATGATTGCACATAGATTATCTACTATTATTCATGCAACTAGAATTTATGTTTTAGAGAAAGGACAAGTCATCGAAAAAGGCACCCATGATTCATTGTTAGCTGAGAAGGGCTTGTACTATGCTATGTGGAGACAACAAATTGGAGAAAGAAGAATGTCTAATTAATTAGCAGGAGGCTTTACCCATTTACTCTCTATCAAATTTCTTTCTTAAGTATTCCATCACTGTGGGGTCTTCTAGTCCTTCCATGTCACTCAATTCCAACTCAATGGCCTTCGTGCTTAATCGAATTTCAATGAGTGATAAAAATATAGAAATAGAAAAAGTGATTAAGCTAAGGGCAAAAATAAATTGAGCCACTTTTTGGTATTCTATAAAAATAAAGAACATAGACAAGATAGAAAGTAGCAAGGTAGCTACTCCATAGGTTTGCATATTCTGGATTAATTTAATTCTGTACTTTATGTTCTTAATTTGGCCAAAAATGATATGGCGCTGTTCCTCTAGTTGGTATTTATCGTGCAAGACCCTTACCCTATTGGATAAGGCTAAAAAGCGATTAGTGTAAGCCAACATAATTAAACTAATGGCTGGAAAAAGAAGGGCAGGTATATTAACAGATAATTCCATGACACAAAAATATAAAGTATTTTTGTGACCACAGCGGCTAATATGGAAAAAGAGCAGTTTAAGGAAATTCAGTCAAGCATACCCCATGAACCGGGCATCTATCAATATTTTGATGGAAAGGGCGCTTTATTATATGTAGGCAAGGCTAAAAACCTAAGAAAAAGGGTAAGCTCCTATTTCTTCTCCCACCAAGAAAATCAGAAAACAATTGAACTAGTAGAGAAAATAAAGGACATCCAATTTACCATTGTAAACTCTGAACACGATGCCTTTATTCTCGAGAATGAACTCATTAAAAATTATCAGCCCAAGTATAATATTAATCTAAAAGACGATAAAACCTATCCTTATATTATTATTAAAAATGAGTCCTTCCCAAGGGTTTACATTACTAGAAGAAAAATAAAAGATGGCTCTACTTATATTGGACCTTTTACACATGCACTGGCCGTAAGAGAATTAATGAATCATATTAAGCAAACCATTCCTTTAAGAACTTGCACCCTCCCACTCACTAAAAAAAATATTGAATTAGGCAAGTTTAAAGTTTGTTTAGAATACCATTTAGGGAACTGCTTAGGGCCTTGTCAAAATTTACAGTCAGAAACTGCTTATAATGAATCTATAGAACAGGTGCAAAATTTATTGAAAGGGAATATCAAACCTGTGGTTCAAGAACTGCAAACAAAAATGCAAGCAGAAGCGGCTGCTATGCAATTTGAAAAAGCAGATTTAACTAAAAGAAAAATTGAAGAGCTAGAAACCTACCAAACTAAATCTGTAGTGTATACAAAGCATCAACACCCTATAGATGTTTTTAGTATTGCACACAATGAAGACCAAGCCTATGTGAGTTATTTAATGGTACAAGAAGGTAGAATTATACAAACGCATATATTACCCTTAACCGTTCCACTTGAAGAAAACAAAGAAACTATATTATCCTTCGCCATACATTATTTTAGAAATAATCTAGCATCCTCTGCTAAGGAAATGATTGTTCCTTTTGATTTTGAAGATAAATTACCAGGCGTAAAATATACCATTCCCCTGCAAGGCGATAAAGAACAACTTTTAGCCCTGTCTCAAAAAAATGCGGACTATGCTTTAAAAGATTGGGAATACAAACAAAAACTAGTACAAGTGAATCCTGTCAAGGAGGATGGCGTATTGCAGGAACTTATGGATGAATTACATTTGGGCGAACTGCCTGTGCATATAGAATGTTTTGATAACTCTAATATACAAGGCGCCTTTCCAGTATCGGCCATGGTTTGTTTCAAAAATGGACAGCCCAGTAAATCGGACTACCGTAAGTTTAATATCAAAACAGTAGTAGGCATTAATGATTTTGCCAGCATGAAGGAATCGGTGTATAGAAGGTATAAGTCGGTGCTTGAAAAAAAGCAGGCACTTCCTCAGCTAGTTATCATAGATGGCGGCAAGGGCCAATTAAACGCGGCTATTGAAGCTTTAACAGAGCTAGGTATTCAACAGCATTTAACCACAGTGGGGCTTGCTAAAAATTTAGAAGAAATTTTCTTTGTAGGTGACAAGGACTCCATGAAATTAAACTGGCAGTCCGATGCACACCGACTTATTAGAAATATAAGAGATGAAGTACACCGTTTTGGTATTCAATTTCATAGAAGCAAGAGGTCTAAAGGGGCACTTGAAAATAGCTTGGATCAAATTGAAGGTATAGGCCCTAAAACCAAGGACTTACTATTGATTTATTTTAAATCGGTACAGAAAATAAAGGAAGCCAAGCTTGAACTGCTTGCAGAAATTATAGGACCTAGTAAGGCTAAAATATTAAAAGCTGCTTTTGAAAAAACAGAGGACTCAAGTAATTAGTAAACTTAGGATTAATATACCCATATTAATACACCCATCTGTCCTGCTCGTAATCGAAAATTCTTTGTCTAATTTTTTCTCCTTCTAACAATCTCTTAGTAGGGTCTTTATATAAAGCATTCAACATCTTATCATTGTAATTATCAAGTGTAGACTTTACCACATAGCCATTAAAGTACCTGCTTTCAAAAAGTTCTTCCCAAGTAATTCTATTAGAAATATTTTTGGGATTGTATACTTGATTCTTGGCTAGCGTAGCTCTTAATTCAGGATAGTAAATCCAAAATAAAGTACGCTTAATAGGTTTATTATTAATCACAATAGTTGCCACCGGTGCAATACCAATAATTCTACAATACATTCTGCTGGTTCTATTATCAAAAATGAACTGCTCTTTTAATCTGAATGTATAAATAGAATCTGGATTCGGTGCTAGTTTGGTATTGTAAATAATACTGGTATCAAAAATATTAGGATTATTAATATTCTGCACTAATTGCGTATCCAAACTACCTTTTAACATGGCATTCACTTCTTCCACTCCTAAAGGTTTGGTAAAACGATCATCTCCCCCTTCTGCAGAAAATGGCACTACCCCATCTTTTTCAATAGCTCTTAATAAAAGAGCGAAAAAACGTTGGTCACCATCATCGTCATAGGCTTGGTATATAAAAGGACGGTTAATTTTTTCTCTGCCATCAATCTCTTCCCAAACAAACTCACTAAACAAGGCATCTTCTTCTCTTAAATTCTCATAAGCCATCGGCGTTCTTTGTTGAACTGCTTTTCTTGAATTATTCTCAGAAGAGAAACCATAATTTGGTCTTAAGCTTCTTCTATTATTTGCATTAAAACCACCCACTAAAGTAGTATCAATGGTTTTAGTCGATTTTATATTGGTATCTATGGCCACTTTTGAAACTACTGGCGCTGCTGGAACTTCCACAGGTTTGTTTGCAATCGTATCCTTTGTAGCAGGCAATGCTTTTTTCTTGTAATTAAACTGCGCTTGAGCACCATTTACAATGATTAGTGCAAGCACTAAAAACAAAGTATTGTATATTAATTTTTTCATGTCTTATTATTTTCTACTTTTTCGATTAAGTTTTATCAAGGTTTTTGAAAATTATTTTTCAAAAATGGTTGAATCTTACTGTAGTATAAAAGTAATGGTTTGATCTAATTTTCTAGTGCCCCCGCCTGGCTCTGTTACTTTAATTTCACCAATAGTAACGGTTGTTCCTGGTTGACATCTTCTTACTAAATCCTTTGCCCCGTTTGCAAAAGCTGCTCCATTCACTTCTGCGACTTCTGGTTCATCAAAACCTTTACCAGTGGCAATGACAATAAAGGAAACTACATTGAATTTAATACCCTCAAATACAAAGTCTCTTAAATCGGCAATCACCCCTTGTTGTACTCTGAATTTATTAGCTGGCATATTACCTCCTGCGCTACCACCAATAATCGCAATAGGATCTGGCACACGCTTTACAGGAATATTTATTTTTTGAGATAGTTTACCATCATTCACATTTACCATTACATTGCCAAGTTGTGTACACTTTACAATGTATTGACCAGCGCCGGCTTTACTTACAGTAGCACCCGCTCCTTCTACTGTTACATTTATTTTTTCAGCACCTCCCCCACCTGTTACACTTAATGGATTATCTAAACCTTTATAAAATACTCTTGTTTTATCTGTTGATACCACCAAACCTGCGGGCGTACCTACAGTATACTTCACATCCTTTTCTACGATGGCAGTTTCTCCATTCGGCTTTAAAAAAGAAATTCTAACTCTTTTTGAATTCATGCCTGGTGCCCCTGCTGTTGACTTATAGATAGCTGAACCATCTGCAGTGATAGGTAAGTTTACACCATCAATAGAAATAGAAGGCTTGGCTGCACTACTAAATGCACCCACCCCTGCAGTAATCACTAATTCTTCTCCTTGCATTAAGTATTGTGAATTAGAAGCAGCAAAGGCATTGAATTGATCATATATTAATTCTACTTCTCCAATTTCTTTATGGCAATACTCGGCTACTTGTGCTTCACTATTACGAATATCGTTTTGAAACTTAGTTAAAATAGTAATAGCAGCTACACTAGGTGTCATGTGGAAATAAGCATAGGCCCAGTCATCTTTAC
>JBEGKS010000032.1:0-8750 GCA_041183945.1 Bacteroidota bacterium
GTGCATTATTATCGGTTCCACCACCGCCTCCAAAATTGAGTGTTATACCCCCGCCACCACCGGGTCTTCCACCACCACCACCAGAAAAGTTCGTAATGTCCCTAGTCGAGAACCCTTGTCTATTGGTATTATTAGCTGTTCCTATTAATGAGTATTGTTCGTCATTATTTAATCTATTCCAATTGCCTTGTGCGTCAAACCTACTTGGTGTTCCAGCGCCTCCTGTTAATTTTCCAAAATTGGATTGGTTTCTATCTTTCTTTACTTTTAAATTTATCGCAGTCTCTTCTGTTCCATCGTCGATGCCTGTAAACATAGCTTGATCCGATTTACGATCATAGACTTGTATTTTATCAATTGCATCTGCAGGTAAATTTTTAGTAGCCATTTTAGGATCTCCTGTAAAAAATTCTTTCCCGTTCACAAATACCTTGGTCACTGTTTTTCCATTCACCGTAATGCCACCCGACTTATCTACTTCAATACCTGGCATTTTTTTCAATAAATCTTCCACTACTGCATTGGGTGGTGTTTTAAAATTTTCAGCGTTGAACTCTATAGAGTCGCCATTGATAACCACTGGAGGCCTGCGTGCAGTAACGGTAACAGATGTCATTTTACTGGCATCTTCCAAATAAATATTATTAAGATTTAATACCGGGGTGGCGCCTGTTTTAAAAGCAAACCATTGTTGTTGATAGCCTACATAAGAAATAGACAATAAATATTTTCCAGCAGGCACATTCTTAATGGTGAAAAAACCTTCTTCATTACTTCTTGCAAAACTTACTAAAGAAGAGTCCTTTGAGCGCACTAAAGAAACCGTTGCATAAGGCAGGGCTCTTTTAGCAATGCTATCCATAATGGTTCCTTCTATTTGTATATTCTGTGCTATAGATACATAACTCATTAATAATAAGCTATTTAGAACAAGAAGCCTTAGTATGCTGGTTTTTTTCATATTAGTAAAATTACGACTCCATTCGTAAATGGGTTGTTTTTGAAGCATTTTTATTGATAAACGGCAATTCAAAGGCAAATTTGGAGTCTATTTTTTCACCTATTTAGCTAACTTTCAAAAAAATTACCAATGAGAAAATATACAATTACCTGCGTTTTTAGTTGGACGCTATTATTGATGTTTAGTTTAACCAGCAGCTATGCACAAACCAAAACAAATGCTGTAAAAGACAGTACCCAATTTACAAGCTTTAAAGGCATGCCCTTGAAAGCTACACGTGCTATTGCTATGAAAACCAGTGAAGGTACTTGGACCTCTTTAGCGATTAGCCCTGATGGAAAAACGATATTGTTTGATTTAATGGGAGATATATATAGTATGCCTATTGAAGGAGGTAAAGCAACTGCTATTACAAAGGGAATAGCTTATGACAATCATCCTAGCTATAGCCCAGATGGTAAAAGAATTTTATTTATTTCTGATAGAGGCGGTGCAGAAAATTTATGGTATATCGATATTGCTAAAAAAGATACCATTGCTTTAACCGAAGATCAAAATCAAAATTTTCCAGGCGCTGTGTATACTCCAGATGGTAATTATATAGTGTATACCAAAGGAAGAAGAAATACAAAATTGTATTTGATGCATAAAAATGGAGGTGCAGGAACGAATTTAATTTCTTTACCTGCTGCATTAAAAACAATTGACCCTGCAGTGAGTGCAGATGGAAGATTTATTTATTATTCTTCAAGAATGAGTGCTTGGAACTACAATGCCATGTTACCTCAGTATAGCATTGGCGTATATGATAGAGATAAAGGAACTACGCGTACTATTGCTTCAAGATATGGTTCTGCTTTCACACCTGTACTTTCTAAAGATGGAAAATGGTTAGTATACGGAACAAGATTTGAAGATAAAACAGGACTCGTGAAACGTAATTTAAATACAGGAGAAGAAACCTGGTTGGCCTACCCTGTGCAAAGAGATGATCAAGAGTCTATTGCAGTATTAGGGGTATTACCTACTATGACTTTCACGCCAGACAGTAAATATTTATTAGCTTCTTATGGTGGAAAAATTCATAGCATTGATATTGAAACCGCTGCACAAAAAGAAATAAGCTACACAGTAGATGCGTCTATTGAAATGGGGCCTGAAGTATTTTTCAAATACCCTATTAAGGATACCAGTGCAGCACAAGCTACTCAAATTAGAGATGCAGTTCCTTCAGCGGATGGAAAAAAATTAGCCTTTACTGTACTTAATAAATTATATGTAATGGACTATCCAAATGGAACGCCTAAAAAATTAACGAATAATAATTTTACAGAAGCACAACCTATTTGGCATTCAAATGGTAAGACAATTTATTTTGCTACCTGGTCTGAAAATGGGGGTAGTATTAGAAGTATTGATATTGCTTCAGGCAAAGAAACAATACTTACTAAAGAAAATGCTTTATACCAAGGCTTAGCGCTTAATGAAACAAAAAATAGAATTGTATTTAATAGAACCACTGTTCAAAAGTTTAAAGACTCAAAAGATCCCACCTATAATGATGATGAAGATGAATTATGTTGGTTAGATTTAAATGACGGCAGTATACATGTCATTGATAAAGCCGATGGTCGCAGCAATGCTCATTTTGTAAACGGCGAAGACCGTATTTATTTAAATAAATATGGAAAATTGACTTCTATCCAATGGGATGGTGGTGATGAAAAAGAAATTGTAAAAATTACAGGCATTACCACTTTTGGTAGTGTTGCGCAAAGTAAAGGAAGGCCTATTGCAGATGTATTAGACTTAGATGAAGAAGAGGAAGATGCCGCTAAAGAAAATAATCCAGCATCTAGTGCCAATACCATTTTAATGTCTCCTTTAGGAAAAGCAGCTATTGCACAAGTGAATAATAATATTTACTATATCACAATTCCACAAGCGGGTAAATTAGTAGATATATCTGTTGCAGATGCAAAAAACGCAGCCTTCCCTAGTAAACTCTTAACAGAGATGGGTGGCGAGTTTCCAAGCTGGGAAGCCAATGGTAAAATTATTCATTACAGTTTAGGTGCTGCGCATTTTACGTATGATATAGACGCTTCTTATGCATTTGATGATAGTTTAGCGATGGCTAAAAAAGCAGAAGCCGCTATTAAAAAAGATACGACTGTTAAAGACAGTACTAAAAAAGTAGATGTAGCGAAAAAAGCTGAAAAGAAAGAAGACCCTAAATACAAAGCCGCTGAAAATTGGGTGAAAGTATTTTATGAAAAAGATATGCCTAACACACATATTTTATTAACCAATGCAAGAATTATTACCATGAAAGGAGATGAGGTTATTAGCAGAGGTGATATATATGTAGTAAACAATCGCATTAAAGCCATTGGCAAATCGGGTAGTTTAAAAGTGGCCAGTGGAACCGAAAGAGTAAATGTCTCGGGCAAAACAATTGTTCCTGGTTTTGTAGATACCCATTCTCATATGTGGCCAAGCTGGGGCATTCATAAAACACAGGCTTGGGTATATGCAGCCAACTTAGCCTATGGAGTTACTACCACACGTGACCCACAAACAGCTACTACCGATGTATTAACATATAGCGATATGGTTGATGCGGGTATGATGGTAGGACCAAGAGTTTATTCAACAGGACCTGGTGTAGGTTACTGGTCATACAACTTAAAGGATTCAGCACAAGCAGAATCGGTATTAAGTCAGTACAGTAAATACTATAATACAAAGTATATTAAAATGTATTTAGTAGGTAATCGTAAACACAGACAATGGGTAATACAAGCTGCAAAGAATCAAAAATTAATGCCAACCACGGAAGGTGGTCTTGATTTTAAATTAAACATGACCAATTTATTAGATGGTTATCCTGGACATGAGCACTCTATTCCTATTTATCCTTTATATGATGATGTGGTGAAAACAATTGCTTTTTCTAAAATGACAGTGACCCCTACTTTACTCGTTTCTTATGGTGGACCATGGGCAGAGAACTATTATTATGAAAATGAGAATCCTTATAGCAATGAGAAGATGCAATACTTCACACCTTATGAAGAATTAGCAGCTAAATCGCGTCGTCGTGCTACTTGGTTCTTACCAGAAGAACATGTATTCCAAAAACATGCAAAGAGCATGAAAAAAATTGTAGAAGAAGGTGGGCTAGCAGGTATTGGAAGTCATGGACAATTACAAGGACTAGGCTATCATTGGGAGCTTTGGTCTATGCAATCTGGTGGAATGCGTAATATAGATGCATTAAAAACAGCTACTATCTTAGGTGCCACTGGACTTGGTTTAGACAAAGACTTAGGAAGTTTAGAAGTGGGTAAATTGGCGGACTTACTGATATTGGATAAAAATCCTTTGGATAATATTCGCAACACCAACACAATAGATTTAGTTATGAAAAATGGTCGCTTATATAATGGTAATACATTAGATGAAGTAAAAACAGGTAACCATAAATTAGACCGCTCTGAGTGGTTAGATAAAAAACCTATTAAAAACACAAAGGTGGAAGATTAATGAATAATTAATGTTAAGTTTAAATACTAAAAAACAAGTTATATGAAAAACTCAAGAAGAAAATTTATACAAAACGCATCGCTTGCGCTACTAGGTGCTAGCTTAAAGCCAAGTGCTTTATGGGCAAATACAAGTTTGGCTGCAAATAAAAATTTAATTGGTGTTCAATTGTATACAGTGCGTGAAGACATGTTCAAAAAACCATTAGAAACATTAACGGCTTTATCTAAAATGGGCATTGAATATGTTGAGCATGCTAATTATATGAATAGAAAATTCTATGGTTGGACTGCTACTGAATTTAAAAAAGTATTGGATGGCCTAGGTATTAAAATGCCTAGCGGACATACTGTAATGGGCACGAATCATTTTGATAAATCTAAAAATGATTTTACAGATGCTTGGAAGCGCACAGTGGAAGATGCTGCTATTGTAGGGCAAGAATATGTTATTAGTCCTTCCATGGATGATAAATTAAGAAGTACTTATGATGGCTTAATGCAACAAATGGACGCATTCAATAAATCGGGTGAATTGTGTAAATCCAGTGGCATGAAATTCGGCTACCATAATCATGAATTTGAATTTAAAGAAAAATTGAATGGTACATTAATGTATGATTTAATCTTACAAAATACCGATCCGAATTTAGTGGTACACCAATTAGATTTTGGTAATATGTATGGTTCAGGCGGAAGAGCTGCTGAGTGGATTAATAAATACCCAGGCCGTTTCCAATCATTACATATTAAAGATGAAATGAAGGCTGCCAATGGAAAAGGTGAAATGAATGATGGTTATGAAAGCACTATTTTAGGCGATGGTGTGGTAGATCCTAAATCTATTGCATTACTTGCTAAAAAAATTGGAGGAGCGCACCATTATATCATTGAACAGGAATCTTATCAAGGCAAGTCTCCATTAGATTGCGTAAAAATAAATTTAGAAAGAATAAAAACATGGGGTATCTAAACAAGCCTCTTGTACTAAAAGCACAAACCCTAAAAGTTTGTGCTTTTTTTTGCTTAAATTGAATTCAATAAATTTTATACGTTTTATGAAAAATACTATCAATTCAAATAATATCCACTTTACTATGAAGCGTGTTGCTCAATTATGTTTGATTTGTATCCCCTTGCTTTGCTCTTTTGTGAGCAAGGCGCAAAAATATAGTGCTAATGAAATAGCCAGATGGGAAAAACATGCTAAACAAGTAAATATAATAAGAGATGAATGGGGTATTGCACATGTATATGGTAAAACCGATGCCGATGCTGTATTTGGTTTAATGTATGCACAAAGTGAAGAGAATGTAGGTCAAATAGAATTGAACTATTTAGAAATGTTAGGCCGCACTGCAGAGGTGAAAGGGCCTTCTGCCATTTATGAAGATTTAATGATGCGCCTTATTCAAGATAGTACAGCTGCCATAAATGATTATAATAAAAGTCCTATTTGGTTTAAGGAATTATTACAAGCCCATGCCGATGGATTGAATTATTATTTATACAAACATCCTGAAGTACAACAAAAAGCCATTACATATTATAAACCCTGGTATCATTTAATGTGGACAGACGGAAGTGTTTCTCCCACTAGAACTGGTGGTATTAAAACTGAACAGGTGGCTTCTTTTTATGGACAAATGCCAGGTGCTGAAAAATTCGTAGTAAATAATTCCGAGGAACCTTTTGCATTAGAAGAAAAAATACAAAAAGGATCTAATGGATTTGCAATTGCACCTAAGCATAGTAAAAATGGTAATGCCTTATTATATATTAACCCGCATGTGCCATTTTATTTTAGATCTGAAATACATATGGTAAGCGAGCAAGGCTTAAATGTGTATGGTGCTGTTACTTGGGGTCAAATGTTTATTTACCAAGGTTTCAATGAACGCCTAGGTTTTATGCATACTAGTAGCTACGCCGATGTAGCCGATGTCTATGAAGAAAAAGTAACTAAAAATAAAACAGGCTGGGTTTCAAATTATGAACAAAGTCTTCAGCCCATTATAGAAAGAAATATTCCTATTCAATATTTGGAAGAAGGTCAAATAAAAATAAAATCATTTACAACTTATCGCACATTACACGGACCCGTAATGGGATCTAAAAATGGTAAGTGGTTAAGCTTACAAGAAAATAATCGTTCCTTAAATGCCTTAATGGAATGTTGGTCTAGAACCAAGGCCACTAATTTAAAAGAATATGAAAAGGCCTTATCCTTACTAGGTAATAATAGTAATAACACTGTCTATGCCGATGCCGATGGCTCTATTGCATACTGGCATGGTAATTTCATGCCCAAAAGAAATAAGGACTATGATTTTAGTATGCCCGTTGATGGCTCTATTAAAGCCACGAATTGGTTAGGTGTGCATGCACTTAATGAAATAGTGCAAAGTATTAACCCCATTAATGGTTGGTTACAAAATTGTAATGCCACTCCTTTCACCGTAGCTGGAGCATATAGTCCAAAAGAAAAAGACTACCCACATTATATGGCACCCGATGGCGAGAATGGACGCGGTATTAACGCAGTTAACTTACTTAGTAAAATAGATAAAATATCCTTAGAGGATTTAATTCAATTGGGATATAATAAACACTTGTCTGCTTTTGATATTTTACTGCCTTCTTTTATCGCGTATACAAAAACGATTTCTTTAAATGAAAGAGAGAAAAAGGCAATTAATTATTTAGCTAATTGGAATGGAGATGCGGGCATTTCCTCTGTGGCCACTACTATTGCTATTGAATGGGCCAATAACTGGTCTAAAGAAATTCCTCCTGCTACTACAGAAGAAGCGACTACACAAATCATAAAAAAATATGAGCAAATGGTTCAAGCCGTTTCGAATGAAAAGAAGTTAGCGCTTTTGAATGCAACATTGAATCAATTAGAAAAAACCTATGGTAATTGGGAAATTCCTTGGGGCGATCTAAATAGATACCAAAGAGTGAACCCAGGAGAGAAATTCGATGACAATGCACCAAGTATAGCGGTAGGACAAACCTCTTCTAAATGGGGCTCCCTGCCTGCATTTGAGAGTAGAAGGTATGATAATACTTTAAAGCGTTATGGTTATTCTGGTAGTAGTTTTATTGCAGCAGTAAGTTTTGGAAAAAAATTAGAGGCAAAAACAATTATTACGGGTGGTCAAAGTCGTTTTGCGAATTCAAAACATTTTACAGACCAGGCGCAAAAATATATCGATGGCGATTTTAAAACTATTCATTTTTATAAAGAAGATGTTTTAGCACATGCAGTTACATCATATAAACCAGGGTTTTCTAAATAGTGATCATAGAGCTTTGACATAAATGCAGCTTTTACCAAGCCTGCTAAATTTTTAACTTCTAATTGTTGCATCATTTTAGTGCGGTGCCCTTCAATAGTGCGTTTGCTATGGCCCACTTCATAAGCAATTTGCTTACTAGAAGCTTCTTCGCAAATGCGCACTAAAATATATTTATCATAAGTATGCAACCTATGTACTTTTTCTGTTAGATTAATTTTATCCATGCGATTTACCATATTAAACACTTTGTCAGCGGTACGATTACAGAAATATATTTTTTGAAGCCTTGCCATTTCAAGTGCCTTGGACCATTCTTGTTTTGAAACATTGCGCGCTACAATCACCGATATACCATTATCTATAAATTGATATAAATGAGCCTCGTCCTGTTCATTAAAAACCAGCATCACACCCATCTTGGTTGTAAGCTCTTTAATTTGATGCATAGTAGCAGAATGGCCAAAATTGAACATGGCACTATCAACCACTAATACCATCGGTAAGACCTTTTTGGATTTATTATAGGCTATATATCCAGTTAACTCTTCTATACTTTTGATGATATGATAGCCCATTAACTGCGGATTGTCTTTAACAAGTAAACTACATCCCATTGCATACACAATTTGTTTATCACAAATAATTACTTGAGTTTGCATTTTTATTGCTTTTTAATTGAATGGCAATTAACTAAATATTTTATAACACATTGATATACAAGTAACTATATTATACAAAAGGCATTTAATTGCATTGTGATTTATCCCATTGAAGTATTTTCGAAATGAGCATGTAGTTGTATGTTTTTATAGGCTATAGTAGTTAGCAAATTAATGGCTATAATAATTTGTTAGTATTATATATTTTATAACTTCATTGAATATTATACTAACCTATACTAACCCTCTTGCACTGCGTTGACAAACATTCGTAACT
>JBEGKS010000033.1:0-8736 GCA_041183945.1 Bacteroidota bacterium
AAAGAAACGATGATTCAATGCCTGGTTCAAAATATTAATTTCCAATCTTTTGTTAAAAACAAGCTGTTTAATGAACCTGTTATAATGTATTGTTAAAATATACTATTTTGACTTCCAGTACAAAGGTCGCATATTTTACATTTACTTGGATTTTTTTCTCCAAAATAAGCGGCTAAATAAGTGCTTCTGCAATTCAAATCATGGGCCCAGATATAGTCTGTAAACTGTTTAATGCGAAGCTGAAATGCCTTTTTTCTAAGTTGATAATTATCGAGGTCTATTTTCATAAAGGCGGCGGCAGTTCTATTCCATAAAAATTGCACCACGGGTTGACTCTCTTTTTGTTCAAAGCTTATTTGCCCCACCTGTGCTAAAAACAATAAGTTTTTTTGGACAAATTCAATATCTCTTTGTAATAGAGAAGCAAGTAATTTTTCATTGATAAACTGAGGGCTGTCCAAAATACCTCCATAAGTTCTTAGAATGAATTGAAGTACAGCACCTGCCATAGGATTAGCCTGCTCAAATTCTTCAATGGTATTTCTATCGGCAATGACTTGCACTAGGGAGGGCTTAAAAGAACTAGCTGAAAACTTTAGATGACCTTCTTGTTCTATCCACTGCAGTGCACTGCGGGCAATTATTTTATCCCATTTAAAAATGGTACAAAAATTTTCAAAGTCAAAAGGATATTCTTGTTTTTCTCCTATGCCAATGGGCACTTGAATAAAATCGGCTAAGTCTTGGTATACTTTTTTAATAAGCTCAATGGGTGGATATTTTTTCTCTTGAAGCATTTGCCAATAGTCCCAATCGTTTTGCTGAAATAGTAAAATGGCTTCTGCAGGTTTGCCGTCTCTTCCTGCACGACCTGCTTCTTGGTAATACTGCTCAATGCTATTGGGTAAATCATAATGAATAACGGCACGCACATCGGGTTTATTAATGCCCATACCAAAAGCGCTGGTGCACACCACTATACGCAAGCTATTATTAATCCAATTTTCTTGCACTTTTTGTCTTGTAGCATATTGCATACCTGCATGGTACTCACCTGCTGCATAGCCATAGTCTTGTAATAGTCTTGCTAATTGACTTACATTATTACGCGTACTAGCATAAATAATTATTGTGCCTTTTATATTTTCTAATAGTTTTCGAAGGCTATGTATTTTAGTAGCTACCTTATGAACGCGGTAAGATAAGTTGGGTCTTAAAAAAGAACAACTAATTACTGAAGCGTTCTTTAATAATAATTGTTTGATAATATCTTCTTGCACCAAGGGTATGGCTGACGCCGTCATGGCTAAAATAGGAATGGAAGGAAACATTTTCTTAATGGCTTCTAGCTTTCGGTAGGAGGGTCTAAAATCATAACCCCATTGAGAAATGCAATGCGCTTCATCAATGGCAAATAAGGTAATAGGCAGGGCTTGTAAAAAATTTTGAAAAGATTTCTGTGCTAATTTTTCTGGTGAGAGGTAAATAAATTGATACTTACCTGCCAGTGCCTCTTTTAAAATAACTTCTTGCTGTTCATAATTAATTTCACCCCCTAAATTAACTGCGCTTATATTTTTAGCTTTTAAATCCTTTACTTGGTCTTGCATAAGCGCAATTAAAGGACTTATAATTACGCAAATACCATTTTGATAAAGAGTAGGCACTTGAAAACACAAAGACTTACCAGCACCAGTAGGTAGTAAGGTAAGTACATCCTTGCCTTCTAAGACAGCTTCAATGACTTCTAATTGCTGAGGTCTAAACTGAGTATAGCCCCAATACTGTTTCAATATTTCTTGTACAGTTTTCAAAAGTGCTAGACCAATTTTTTCTTAAATAACCTTAATGAATTAATGGCTAGTACTACATCGCTTAATCCCATAATAAGCGCTCCGTAAGTGGGCCCCCAAGTACCTAGTAAGCCAAGGGCTGCCACTGGAATGGCAATAATATTATAGGAGAATGCCCAGGCTAAATTCTCTTTAATGGTTTCATAAGTTCTTCTACCTAGTCCTAAGGCCATAGGTAAATTCTTTAAACCTTGGTTCATTAGAATTACTTGCGCACTTTGTATGGCTATATGAGAAGCGTTGCTTAAAGAAATACCAATAGTGGCTTTCGCCAAGGCAGGAGCGTCGTTAATACCATCGCCTACCATGGCAGTTGGACTTATTTTTGTAAGCGCTTCTAATTTATTTAATTTATCGGAAGGGCTTTGCTCACTAATAATTTCTTGAATGCCTAAGGCCTTGCCCACTTGTTCACATTTTATCTTTCGATCACCACTTAATAATATAGTATGAATACCTTGTTTATGCAAAGTGGCAATAATTTCTTTTGCTTCCATTCTTATTTCATCTGCCACATCAATCCAGCCTAAGAGCGTATTATTTCTTTGAATATAAATATTATGACCGTCCTGCGCTTTAATTTCTTTTAGTGAAGCAAAAGAACCTGCAAAGTAAGTATTGCCTTCTTTATCGGTGGCTTGAATACCCATTCCTTTTACTTCTTCAATGGTTTTCCATTTAATATCTTCTTTATTTTTCCAATGCGTACTAATACATTTTGCAATAGGGTGGTTAGAATATTTTTCTAAAGAGTAAGCAATTTTTTTAAACTCATCTTCTGCTAATCCTACTTCTACATTAAAATGGGTAATCGTGAAATGGCCAGAAGTTAGAGTACCGGTTTTATCAAATACAACCTGCTTGATGTCTTTAAAAGTTTCTAGACTTTTTGCATTTTTAAATAAGACTCCATTTCGGGCGCCTCTACCAAGCCCCACTGCAATCGCTGCAGGAGTAGCCAAGCCCATGGCACAGGGGCAGGAGATAACCAGTACAGCAATGGCTCTTAGCATACTTGCCCCAAAACCTATATCGGTTAAAATGAAGTTGCCAATAAGTGTAAGTAGGGCTATGCCTAAAACCAAGGGCACAAAAATGGCACTAATTTTATCGGCTAAAATTTGCACGGGTGGCTTTTCGCCTTGTGCCGCCTTCACCATTTTTAAAATATTGGCAAGTACTGTGTCGTCACCTACAGCAGTAACATAGGCTTTAATGGTTCCGTTTTCAATAGTACTGCCTCCTAATAATATATCGTGCATTTTTCTATACACAGGCACACTTTCTCCAGTGACAATACTTTCATTCACACTGGCCTCTCCCCATAAAATTTTACTATCCATGGGAATGGTTTCCCCTGCATTTACTAAAATAATATCGCCTACTTTTAAACTTGTACTCTCTACATTAAAAATTATTTCTTTATGATTTTCATCAAAGACAATCATATTAGCCATTACTTTTTGTGCTTTTACTAAATCCTTTAGGGCACGTTGAGTTGATTGCACAGAGGCATCTTCTAAATAATTACCAAAAAATACTAAAGTAATAATGGTGGCCGTGGTTTCATAATAAGCGAATAAGGCGCCTTGTCCAATAAGGGTTCCATATAAACTATAACCAAAGGAAGCAAGCGCACCAATAGACACCAGTACATTCATATTAGGAATGCCACTAACAATACTATACCAAGCACTTTTTCCAAAATAAGACATGCCTATAATAAAAACGGGTAAGGTAAAAGCAAGTTGAACATAGGGGTTCATCAAAAAATGTATATGCACACCTGGAAGCATATGCGCAACTAATGGTAATGTGAATAAAAAAGAAAAAAGCGCGCGGTCTCTATTATTATCCAACCATTTTTTGGTTTGCTTTTCTTCCTGGCCTCTGACTTTGTATCCAAGCTTCTGTATGCCCTTAATTAATGTTTCTTTATTCATTTCTTGAGGCATTTCAAACTGCACTTCTCCTTCCATAAAACTTACCTTAGGTTCTGTGATGCCACTTGCTTGTAAATATTTATGTATAGATAATGCGCAATTGGTGCAACTCATTCCGTCTACCTTCCACTGAACTGATTCCATATCCTTAATTTTCACCCTAAAGGTACGAAGACATTTTAGCTTATTTTAAAGCATTAATACGCTAGTAGAGATTCTATTCTTGCCTATCTTTGTCCTATGGAAATGAGCTATTCATTAAGCGAACTAAGTCAGGTGGCAGGGGCTCTTTTAAAGGCTTATGGCCAAAAGCCTATCTGGGCTTTTCAAGCCCCCATGGGTGCTGGCAAGACTACCCTAATTGCTGCCATTTGCAAAGAAATGGGCATTACCGACCATGTTACCAGCCCCACTTTTGCCATCATGAACCAGTATGATGCAGGGGGGAAATTAGTTTTTCATATGGACTGGTATCGAATTCAAGATGAAAAGGAGGCCCTCAGAACGGGTATAGAAGCTGCTTTTGAAGAAGCCGACATTTGTTTTATAGAGTGGCCAGAAAACGCCAAGGGCTTACTTCCAGAAGATACCCAAGTCTTTCAAATTGAAATTTTAGATCCTGAACATAGAAGGATTTTTATACCTTCATAAAAATATTTTTACAATGAGTAGTATCAAACCACAAATACATAGTGCATTTTCCTATGAAACACAGGAAGAGGTATTAGATATTCCTCAAAAAAGTAAGCCCTTATTAATAGGTATTCCAAAAGAAACTGCTTTTCAAGAAAATAGAATTGGATTGATTCCAGAAGCAGTAAGTGTACTGGTGGCCAATGGACATGAAGTGCTCATGCAATCAAATGCAGCTGAGGGTAGCAGGTATTCAGACAACGATTATTCAGAAGCAGGCGCGCATATTGTGGTAGATAAAGAGGCAGTGTATAAATGCCCCATTCTTGTAAAAACAGCACCACCCGTTGAAGCCGACCTGCCTTATTTACAAATGCATCAAACTATTATTTCTCCCTTGCATTTAACGGCGGTGAAAAAAGAATTGATGGAGCAATTGATGGCTAAAAAAATTACGGCACTTGCTATTGAAAATATTAAAGATGAAAATCAAAACTATCCTATTCTAAGAAGTATGGGAGAGATTACAGGAAGTGCGGTGATGTTAATTGCGGGTCAGTACTTAAGTAATTTTAATCAGGGTAAGGGTATATTGTTAGGAGGTATTAGTGGCGTGCCACCCACCAAGGTGGTGATTATTGGTGCCGATATTATTGGAGAATTTGCTACAAGAAATGCACTAGCCTTAGGAGCCAGTGTGAAAGTATTTGATAATAATGTTTCAAGATTACAAAGGCTTCAAAATAATTTAGGACAAAGAGTTTGGACAAGTGTATTAGAGCCAAAAATTTTAGCCAAGCAACTTAAAACTTGTGAAGTAGCAGTAGGGGCATTAAGAAATGATTTTGGAAGAGCGCCCATTGTAGTAACAGAAGAAATGGTGGCTGCGATGCGCCCGGGTAGTATTATAATAGATGTAGCCATTGATAGAGGCGGATGTTTTGAAACCAGTGAGTTAACCAATCATGAAACCCCCATTATTATTAAGCATAATGTACTTCATTATGGCGTGCCGAATATTCCTAGTGGGTTTGCGCGTACCGCTAGTCAAGCCATTAGTAATGTACTTATGCCTTTGCTAGTGCAAGTGGGTGACCAAGGAGGGCTTGCTGAAATTATTTGGCAACAAGCACATTTAAGAGAAGGCATTTATTTATACAAAGGGGCCTTAACCGACTTGTATATTAGTGCAAAATTTGATTTGAAATTTACCGATCTGAATTTGATCATTGCTAGTAGAAGCTAGTCTATTTTGTAGTCCATTAAATTTACTTGTGCTGCACAGAAATGGTATTCCGCTGGGTCATTACTACCCACAATAATTAATTTATGCATAGCGTAATCTTTAATTAAAGCATCGTACAAGCCATAGCCTTCTTTATCTAAATTACTACAAGGCTCGTCTAATAATAAAATAGGGCAGTCAGAAAAAATAGCCAAGGCTAATTTTAATCTTTGTTTCATACCACTGCTATAATAACGAATTTGTTTGTGCGCTGCATTTTTTAAACCAATGAGGTCCAGTATTTTTTCGGTACTCAACTGTTTTTGAATAGATTTAAATTGAGCTTGAAATTCAAATTGTTCAGTGGCGGTAAATTCTTCTACTAATTCTAAATAAGGTGCTGCAAAACTAATTTGCTGATAAATTGTATCGGCATCAAAAGCACCCCATGATATGCTGCCCTTGGTAAGACCGCTATAACCCGCAATAATTTGTAGTAAAGTACTTTTTCCTGAACCATTATTGCCAACCAGTGCATAATGTTTGCCTGCTTCAAATTGAAAATTAAGATTTTTGAAAATCCATTCTTTATTAAATCGTTTGCAGGCTTGTTCTAGGCTTATTTGCATAAATGATTAGTCTTCTTCCACCACACCTTTACCAAATCTTTTGATCACACCTCTGCCGCTTTCGCGAATGAAGGTTATAATTTCATCACGCTCGTCTGTAGCTGGAATTTCTTCTTCAATAAATTCCAAAGCTTGCGTGGTATTCATTCCTTTGTTAAATATGTAACGGTATATATCAAGTATGTGGTTAATTTTTTCTAAATCAAAACCTCTTCTTTTCAATCCCACACTATTCACGCCACCATAGCTTAATGGATTACGCACTGCTTTAATATAAGGAGGCACATCTTTACTAACCAAGCTACCTCCAGCGATATATGCATGTTGTCCAATATTTACAAACTGATGCACGGCACTCACACCTGCTATCCAAGCATAGTCACCTAAGGTAACATGGCCTGCAATTTGTACGCTATTACTTAATATACAATGGTTGCCAATAATACAATCGTGTGCAATATGACTATAGGCCATGATTAAACAGTTGTTACCTACTTTAGTAATCCATCTGTCAGAAGTACCTCTGTTAATAGTTACAAATTCACGAATGGTGGTATTGTCTCCAATTTCAACAGTTGTTTTTTCTCCATTAAATTTTAAATCTTGTGGGTCGGCTCCAATAACCGCACCAGGAAAAATGCGACAATTTTTTCCAATCTTAGTGCCATTCATAATGGTCACAGAACTTCCAATCCAAGTACCTTCTCCAATGTTTACCTCGCCGTGAATAACGGTAAATGGATCAATCTTAACATTAGATGCAATTTTTGCATTTGGGTCAATATAGGTAAAGGGATGTGTCATATTTATTTTAGGGGGTTCAATTATTTATCTGCTCTTTTTACAACTTGTGCAACCAAGTCTGCTTCGGTGACTACTTTGCCACCCACATACACGGTTCCACGCATTTCACAAATACCTCTTCTTATTGGACTGGTTAATTCCATTTTTAATAGCATGGTATCGCCTGGTTTTACCATTTGTTTAAATTTGCAATTATCAATCTTTAAAAAATAAGTATCGTATTCGCCTTTTGGCATGGCATTGATACAAAGTATACCACCAGTTTGTGCAAGCGCTTCAATTTGTAATACACCTGGCATGACTGGATTGCCTGGAAAATGTCCAGGGAAAAACCATTCGTTGAAGGTTACATTTTTAACACCCACAATGACCGTATCTGTCAATTCAATAATTTTATCTACAAATAAAAATGGATGACGATGTGGTAAAGTTTTTTCAATTTGCTCTAAAGCAAATACAGGAGTAGCCGTTGGGTCGTATACAGGCACATCTTTAACGTGCTTATTTTTTTTGATGTACTGCTTAATTTTTTTAGCAAATTCAACATTGCTACTATGGCCTGGTCTATTAGCAATAATGCGCGCTTTAATGGGGTATCCAATTAAAGCAAGGTCTCCCACAACATCTAATAACTTATGTCTTGCAGGTTCATTGGGGAATCTTAATTCTAAATTATTTAAATAGCCTTCGCTTTTTACTTCAATCTTATCTCTTTTAAACACTTTAGCTAATCGACTCATCTCTTGTTCAGATACAGGCTGGTCTACCACCACAATAGCGTTATTAATGTCACCCCCTTTAATCAAATCATTTTTCAATAAAGCTTCAAGTTCATGCAAAAAACAAAAGGTTCTACATGGGGCAATTTCAGATTTAAATTCTTTAATAGTTTTTAAAGCCGCGTGTTGTGTTCCTAAAACGGGACTATTAAAATCTATTAAAGTAGTTATTTGATAATCTAGTGCAGGAAGTGCTACCATCTCCACACGCTTGGCATCATCGTAGTGAAAAATATTTTCATCAATACTATACCAAGCTTTCGCTGCATCTTGTTCTACTACTCCTGCTTTTTCTATGATCTCAATAAAAGGAGAGGAGCTTCCGTCTATAATGGGAATTTCAGGTCCGTTGACTTGTATTAAACAATTATCAATACCTAGACCTACTAAGGCAGCTAGAATATGTTCTACGGTGCTTACTTTAGCATCGCCTACTTGTAAGGTGGTACCTCTACTTGTATCGGTTACCAAATCGCAGTCCGCTTTAATAATAGGTTGGTTGGGTAAATCTGTTCTTTGAAATTGATAACCAAAACCTGGGTTGGCCGGATTTAAAGTCATTTCTACTAAAACTCCAGTATGTAATCCAGTTCCACTAATACTAATGTTCTTTTCAATAGTATGTTGTTTGTCGGGATTAAAATGTTGATCCATGCTTTTATTGTTTAATGTATAACACCTACTTAAAGTGGTGATATTCAGCAAAATTAGCTGATTTAACCTTTTTGAGACAGATGTTGGACCATTATTTCCAATTCTTTCACTCTTTTTTCAAGTGCAGGCAGGTTTTTTTGATGTACCTGAGCTCTTAAGGCCACAGATTGCTCGCCTGCAGGGTAGCCTGAAAGGGTTATGCCAGCTTCTTTGAAG
>JBEGKS010000034.1:0-11584 GCA_041183945.1 Bacteroidota bacterium
CCATTCTGGCATGGGTGCACCTTTTAAATAACTATCGAAAAATTGTTGTTCTCTTATTTGAATGTCTTTTCTATTTCTACGCTCTACTAAATTATGGGCTTCATTATTGTATACCAATAACCAAACTTTTTTGTTCAAACGTTTCATATCGCTATACATTTCAATACCTTGATACCAAGGCACAGCATCATCTGCATCATTACTCATTATAACCAAAGGTGTTTTAATATTAGGTAAAGAGAATAAAGGAGAGTTCTTTATATATAAGTCGGGTCTTTCCCATAAGCTAGCACCTAATCTTGTTTGTGATTTCTCGTATTGGAATTGACGACTAATTCCAGGCCCCCAACGTATACCAGAATAAGCGCTGGTCATATTCACTACTGGCGCACCTGCCCAAGCAGCAGCATATAAATTGGTTTTAGTAATTAAATAAGCAATTTGATATCCTCCCCAACTTTGTCCTTGTAAACCAACCTTGGTACTATCCACAAAACCTTTTTGAATCATGGCTCTAGTACCACTTAAGATATAGTCATAAGCAGATTGTCCAGGGAAACCTGTTTTGTACCAGATATCGGGTACAAATACAATATAGCCTCTACTTGCAAAAAATGGTATGTTTAATCTTGAAGGAGTGGGTGCAGGTGCTAAATAGTTATGTAGGGTTTGATTGTTTCTTTCATAGAAGTATACAATCATAGGATATTTTTTCTTTGCATCGAAATTCTCAGGTAAGTATAAAACCCCTTCAGCCATTTTACCTGTATAGGCCTTCCACTTTACTATTTGAGAACTCATCCAATTGTAATTCGCTTGTTGGGTGTTAATAGTAGCAATACTGCTAGGATTTTGTTTAGTAGCCTCAAGTGTATATAAAAATATATTAGGCGACTTTACTTCATCTTCTTGCATTACCGCAATATCATTAGAATGAGCTGCTCCGATAATGGTGCTAAAATGCATCGGTACTTGGTTTATTAAATTCAATTTACCATCTGCAAGATTTAAGGTTGATAATAATTCAGACTTATCTACCTCACTAAATCCTTTAATTAATATTGTAGCATTTTTAGCTAAGGTTTTACGCTCTGTGTAGGTCTCAACAAATCTTGAAATAATTTTATTATTTCTACCGTTCGTTAATCTCTTAGAGGCGTTTATTCCATTTATATCTACTAACCAAATGTCATATCTGTCATACATAAGTACTTCTTGGTTATTGTCCATCCATTTTGCTATGCCATAAGCATTAGGGTCATCGGGTAAATCATTTTCTTCATCAAACAAAGAAGTTTTAATGTCCTTCGCAATTTGAATAGTTTTACCCGTTGTTGCATTGTAAGAAAAATACTTTTTTTGTGGTTCATCATAATACACCAAAGCATTTCCATCATATGATGGGCTTATTAAATTCCCTTTCCACTCTTTTTGAATTAATTTTCTTTGGCCAGTACTTGTGCTAATAGCAAAAATATCTTTTAGAGAAAAGCCTTGCCATTGAGATGCTAGTAAGTAAGTAGAGTCAATAGTGGCATAAGCGGTGCTACCATCTCCTTCAGCAGTTGTGATTACATCTCTGTCTTTAATTTTACCTAGGTAAGTTGCCTTTTTATTTTCAGTATTAATGACTACTAATTCAGTACTCTTTAAAGTGCTTTCTAATGCTTTTTGTTGAGCAGGCTGAATAATAGGGTCATTGTAATGCCAAATATCAACACTTACTCTTTCAAAATCGGGTAAACTAGTGTCTTTGATAGGCAGTATGGGTTGCACACCGAATTCTAGTTTATTGCCTGACTTACTAAATTTCATTTTTCTATCTCCTCCTATTGTATAGTTTGTAGGAATAGCATTATTTGACTTATCGAATACAGATACCGCTGTCTCTAGTGATGGTGTATAATAAGCTAAGTAATAATTTTTTTGAAGGGCTTTGTCGGCACTATCTTTCTCCACTAAATAAGCCAATTGGTTTCCTTCTTCATCCCAAATAAAATTGGTAGCCGTGTATACTTGTTTTGTTAAGACCTTTGTATTAGTGTCTGCAATAGTGGCAAGTAGCACCTGGGCCTCTTTTTGCTTTGTTTTCACCTGATACATGACTACACCCATTGCTTTAGGATGTATTAAGTACTGTGCAATATTGGAATAGGTTTTCTCTTTTGCAGAAGATAAATCTCTCATTACTAAATCTGATCCTTCTTTATTAATATCACCTTTTTTATCTTTCAAATACACTATTATATCATTACCATGTTCTGCCAATTGAAAGCTTTTTACAGAAGGGATTTTTTGAATACCACTAGTTGCTAATTCCACTATCACTAAACTGTCTTTAGGCATTTCATCTGCCTTCTTTTTATCTATTTTGGCTTTTCTAGTTTCAGCAAAACTGGGTTTAATTTTAGCTACCAGGTATTCTCCATTTTCTGTAAAAACGGCTTGTGTGGCTCTAGGAATACTTAATTCATTTCCCGTTTTCACATTTCTAATAATAAATGAACCATCTCCTTCCTGAGGCGCAATTGCATAAACTATAAATTTGCCTTGAGGATGAAAAGAGGTTTCTCTGATGGACTGCCAACTATCATAAACAGTGTGGTCTAATTCCTTTTTTTGTGCACTTGTTTTCAAACAAAGGAAAACCAGCAAAAACAATAGAATTTTATTCATTTTTTGGTATTTTATAATTGTAATATACAAATAGTTTTGAGATCTTTTTTTGTCTTAGATTTGCTTTATTAATTTATTATATGAAAGGTATTTTTCTCGCCCTATCCCTACTACTCTGTGCTTTTGGATTTGCTCAAAATAAGGGTAATTTATCGGGTTGGGTAGTCGATAAAAATACTCAATTTCCTATTGCAGGGGTATCGGTGAAGGTTTTAAATACCCCCTATTCAACTATAACAGATAGCAATGGTAAATATGTAATAAAATCCATTCCTACAGGCCAATACCAATTAAAATTTATTTCTATAGGTTCTTATCCCCTTACTTTATTTAATGTAATTGTAAGTTCGGGTAATGAAGTGAGTAATACCGTGGAGCTTATTCCCGAGTCCTTTCAATTAGCTGAAGTAAGAGTGGGTGGTAATAGAAAAACGGTAAGAGCAGCTACATTAGAAACTCCCTTAAGTGTTCAAAGATTAACCTCTGAAGAGATAAAATCTAGTCCTGGAAGTAATTTTGATATCTCTAAAGTGGTACAGTCTTTACCAGGCGTCACCGGTTCAGCTTCCACAGGAGCTGGTTTTAGAAATGATATTATTGTAAGAGGTGGTGCCCCCAATGAGAATGTATTTTATTTAGATGGTATAGAAATACCCGTAATTAACCATTTCAGCACCCAAGGTAGTGCAGGTGGGCCACAGGGTATCTTAAATGTTTCTTTTATTGATGAGGTAAAATTATCCTCTTCCGCATTTGATGCAAAATTTGACAATGCCCTTTCTTCTGTATTTGAGTTTAAACAAAAAAGAGGTAATACAGAAAAATTGCAAGGAAATATAAGAATGGGAGCCACTGAGTTTGCGAGTACTTTTGAAGGCCCCTTATCAAAAAATGGGAAAACTACTTTTTTAGTCTCTGCTAGACGCAGTTATTTACAATATTTATTTCATGTATTAGACTTGCCTATTCGACCTAATTTTTGGGATTATCAGTTTAAAGTAACCCATAGTATCGATCCTAAAACCACTTTAACCTTTATTGGCGTGGGTGCTATTGATGAATTTAAATTTGCAGCCCCTAGAAACTCAACACCTCAAAAAGTATACGCACTCAATGCTAGCCCCTCTATTAATCAGTGGAGTTACACCATGGGTGTTACCTTAAAGCGTTTAATTAAAAAAGGGTATTGGAATTTAGCTATTAGTAAAAATAATTTATACAATGTAAATGAGAAATACGAAGACAATTTAAACCCTGATAGAGGTGAAAAAACTTTTGATTATACCTCTAATGACATTGGCAATAATTTAAGATGGGATATTTCTAAAAGTTTATTAGGCATTAAATTTACAACTGGATTTAATCTTACAGATATTAATTATGACAATAGCACTTATCAAGTGTTGAAGTACAATAATTTATTCCCGAATGCAGCCACTCCTACCTTAGGTGCTAAAACTTATATCCGTTATAATTCTAGTTTTAATTATAAAAAATATGGTGCTTTTTTTCAAATGGGTAAAAGAGCTTTTAATAATAGATTAGGTATTAGCGCAGGTATCCGAAAAGATGGAAATACTTTTACCAATACAGGTAATCAAATTATGCGTCAAATATCTCCAAGAGTTGGATTAAGCCTGGTTCTAAGCGATCAACTCACTTGGAATGCCTCTGTAGGTAAGTACTTTAAATTAGCCCCTAATACAGCCTTAGGCTTTAAAGACGCATCTGGTAATTATTTAAATAGAGACGCTAGTTATATTGGAAGCTTCCATTATGTAACAGGCATTGAATATTTGCGTTCAGAATCTACTCGCTTTACAGCAGAAGTATTTTATAAAAGATATACAGGGGTTCCTATCAGTAAAGAAAAAGGAATTAGTTTATCCAATTTAGGGGCCGATTTTAATATTTTAGGCAACGAGGATGTCTCCACCGTTGGGTTAGGTAGAAGTTATGGCTATGAATTATTTGCTCAACAAAAATTAACAAAGCGCTTTTTTGGAGTTGCTAGTTATAGTTTTTTCAGAAGTTCTTATACCGATATTCAAGGGAAATACAGTCCTAGTTCTTGGGAAAATATTCACTTACTTAGTTTAACGGGCGGCTATAAGTTTAATAAAAACTGGGAGTTAGGCATTAAGTTCAGATACCAAGGCGGTGCTCCTTATACCCCATATGATATGAATTTGAGTAAATTAAATTTCGCCACATTAGGTTCGGGTTTATTTGATTACACTAAATTAAATACTTTACGAAATAGAGCCTTTCATTCAAGTGATTTTAGATTAGATAAAAAGTATAATTATAAAAAATCGACATTTGATTTTTATATAGACATTACCAATTGGTATGGAGCAAAAACCGTATCTCCTCCCTTTTATATATTTTCTTACGAGGCCAATGGAACTTTCAAAACAACCGATGGCTTAGCGCTGAAAAAAGATGGCTCTAATGCGGAACCTTCTTTATATGAGAATAATACCGTCTTCATAACGCCTACAATTGGATTTATCTTTGAATTTTAATTCAATTAAAAACTAATTAAGCGCTAATTAATTTTAACTTGTTGAATACGGTGTTGCTTAACAATTCTTCTCATTTGTATAATAACAGATACAATTATACAAACTATACCTGCGTAAAAGCTAAGTCCTAATTGTTTTTGTTCTTTAAATAAAATAAAGGCAAGTATAATTCCATAAACTGGCTCTAAATTCAAAGTTACATTCAATGTAAAGGCGCTAACATGTTTTAAGGAAGAAAGCATAAGATGCGTTGACCAGACTGTACAAGCTACTGCTAGTATAGATAACCAAAACCAATCCATGGTGGTAGGTAATAATCCAATAGGATTCAACCCTGTATTGAATACATAAAAGAAAATGAAGGGCAATAAGAAAAGAAGACCTCCGGTCATTTCATAGGATTGTATGGTTTGAACATCGATATGACTAGTAAAGCGTTTATTTATGATAGAAAAGATGGCTGCAAATAAGGCTGAGAATAATCCCACTATAATACCCGTTCTAAATTGAGTATCGAAATGAAATATCAGAAATATACCCAACAAACTTAATGAGCTTATTAGAATTTCTTGAAATTGTATTTTAGCATGTTTCCAAAGTGGTTCTAAGAATGAGCTAAATAAACTCGTACTTGAAAAGCAAACTAAGGCAATAGAAACATTAGCTAATTTAATACTTTGATAAAAACAAACCCAGTGCAGGGCAATAATAGCACCAGTGCCCAATAAGGACATTTTTGTTTTAAGACTATATTGATGGGTATTTTTTTTATATAAAGCCAATGCCCATAATACAATAACAGTAATTAGAATTCGATAAAATACTAATACTAAACCATTGAGTTTAATCAGAAAGCCAAGAGAACCGGTTAGTCCCGCTAAAAAAACGAAAATATGTAATTGTAATAAAGCCTTCTTAAAAGTTGACACGAATGCGTTTTATCATTTTAACAAAACTTCCAGTGGATGACTGCCATTGCATATTAAGTACACCTAGCATGGCTTCTTTAATAATTCCTTTGGACATTTTACTAACCCCTATTTTCCTATCCACAAATGTAATAGGCACTTCTTTTATTTTATAGCCCAATTTCCAAGCAGCAAATTTCATTTCTATTTGAAAAGCATATCCAATAAACTGAATAGTATCTAAGTTAATATCGGCAAGTACTTTATTCTTGTAACAAATAAACCCTGCAGTTGGATCTTTAATGGGCATGCCTGTAATAATTCTTGTGTAGGCAGAACCTCCTAAAGAATAAATTTTTCTATCTAATGGCCAGTTTTCTGTTTCACCTCCTTTTACATATCTACTTCCTATAGAAACATCAGCCCCTTTTTCTTCACAAGCAGCTAATAGTTTATCTAAATCATTGGGGTTATGAGAGAAATCGGCGTCCATTTCAAAAATATAATCATAGTTATTATCCAAGGCCCATTTAAATCCTTGTATATAGGCTGTACCCAAACCTTGTTTACCTGGTCGCTTTAAAATAAATAATCGTTCTAGAAATTTACTCATTAATCCTTCTACTATGGCAGCAGTGCCATCGGGCGAATTATCGTCAATAATTAAGACATGATAATCCGAAGAGAGTCCCAAGACTGCATGTAAAATGGCAGAGACATTCTCTTTTTCATTATAGGTTGGTATTAAAACAATTTTTTTCACTGTAAACTGGGGGCTGTTCTGCTAAAAATACGAAAAAATAGCAAAAAACATATTCCTACTTATGCAGAATGGTTTTATTCATTATTTCAGTCAATTTCTGCTTGGTATGGAGGGCAAAATCGCCTTTCATCATCCAATCGTAGTATTGTGGTTCCTCCTTAAGTACTTGAGTGACAGGCTTTCCTTTGTGTTTACCGAAATTAAATACCTCTACCCCGTTTTCAAATACAAATCGGCGGGCAAAGTCAATGATTTGGTCTTCTCCGGTAAACTTCACTATAGATTCCACAGAATCGCCAATTTGAGGGTATTTTTCTAATTGAGCTTCTAGAATTTCCCAAGTAGCTGTAGCATCTGCTTCTGCACTATGGGCATCTTCCAAGTTCTTATTGCAATAAAATTTATAGGCCGCAGTTAAGGTTCTTTGTTCCATCATGTGAAACACTTTCTGAACATCTAATAATTTTCTGTTTTCAATATCGGCACTAATTCCTGCTCTTAAAAATTCTTCATTTAACATAGGTATATCAAACCTATTGCTATTATATCCAGCTAAATCGGAGGCTTCAATAAATTGCTTTACTTCATTGGCTATTTGCTTAAAACTAGGCGCGTCTTTCACCATTTCATCTGAAATACCATGTACATCAGAAGATGCTTTTGGAATAGGCATTTCAGGGTTCACTAATTTTCTTTTAACTTGTTTAGTACCATCGGGCATAATTTTAACGATAGCTATCTCTACTATTCTATCTGTACTAACATTAATACCTGTGGTTTCTAAATCGATAAAACAAATGGCCCTATTAAGTTGTAATCGCATATGATTATTTATAAGTGTAAAGTTAGTTAATCTTAGTAACTAAAATCATGAATAGATGTTTATTTAGTTCAGGATTAATACTTAATTTTACATCCAAAATAGACTATATGCAATGGAATCCAATCAATAATAGTAATCAAATTGAAGCAATCAAAACTGCCTCATTTACTAAACCTCAATTAATTTTAAAGCATAGCACTACTTGTAGTATTAGCAAAATGGCTTTAGCTAGACTAGAAAGAGCAGACACGCCTAATAATATAGACTTTCATTATTTAGACTTATTGAACTTTAGAAATATTTCAAAAGAAATTGCCGAAAGTTTTGATGTGTCTCATGAATCGCCTCAAGTATTGTTAATTAAAAATGGCAATTGTGTTTACGACGAAAGTCATGGGGGAATTCAAATGGAAGAAATAGAAGAACAAGCTTTACAAGCTTAATGAATTTTAAACAAGTTCTATTACCATCGCTGAAGCCCCTCCTCCTCCATTACAAATAGCAGCCGCTCCATATTTAGCTTTATGCTTGCGAAGAATATGCACTAGGCTTACCACAATTCTGGCTCCACTGCAACCAAGTGGATGCCCTAAAGCCACAGCCCCTCCATGAACATTTACTTTAGTAGGGTCTATTTTTAAAATTTCTGTATTTACAATGCCCACTACAGAGAAAGCTTCATTGAATTCAAAAAAATCAATTTCATTTATTTGTACATTAGCCTTAGCCAATGCCTTGGGAAGGGCTAGTGATGGAGAAGTGGTAAACCATTTTGGATCTTGTTCAGCATCTGCAAAACCTTTTATAATGGCGATAGGTTGTATCCCTAATTCTTTTGCTTTTTCTGCGCTCATTAAAACAATTGCTGCAGCTCCATCATTCATTGTACTTGCATTATTTACTTTTAATGGCTCTTCATCTTTATCAACCATTAAAGTAGCTCCTTTTTTCTGTGGAATTTCTACAGGTATAATTTCATCTTTAAACCAACCTTTTTCCATCGCCATCTGTGCTTTTTTATAACTATCTACTGCAAAAGCGTCTTGAGCCTCTCTACTTACATTGTATTTTAATGCACAAGCGTCTGCAAAATTTCCCATAGCTACTTTATCATACACATCTACCAAGCCATCCTTTGCTAAACCATCTTGCAAAACAACATCTCCGTATTTATTACCCCATCTTTGGCTAGTATTATAAAAAGGAACATTGCTCATACTTTCCATACCCCCTGCAATAATAATATCGGCATCTCCTAGCATAATATTTTGAGCTGCAATGGCAATAGATTTCATACCACTAGCACATACCTTATTAATGGTTGTACAAATAACTTTATTGGGAAGTCCTGCTGCTTTAGCCGCCTGTCTTGCTGGTGCTTGACCTAATCCTGCTTGAATCACAGAACCCATTATGACTTCATCAATTGAATCTTTGGAAAGTCCTGCTTTCTCTAATGCGCCTTTAATAGCAATGCCTCCTAAAGCGGTGGCAGAAATACTACTAAGACTACCTCCAAAAGAACCAATGGGTGTTCTGACTGCGGCTACGATATAGACTTCCTTATTCATAAATATAAAAGTTTATCTACTGTTTAAAATACAAAGTGAATATATTTTCGCTACAATTTTTGTAGCTACTATCATTAAATTGTGGGTGCTGCTTCTGTTGTTTCCAATGTAGCTTCTGGTATTAAATGAATACCATCCTCCTCTATGCTTATTAATTTTAATTTATATAGCATACCCACATTCATTTTAAATGCCTTTTTACTCATTCCAAAAAAAGCATAAATTTCATCAGGATTAGATTTGTCATGGTAAGGTAAAAAATTGCCATGTGATTTTAACAATCTAACAATCGTTGATTTATCATCATCTAATTTTTCAACACCCTGCTTGCCAATACCAATATCTAATTTATTACCTTCTCTTATTTTTTTTACAAATGCTTCTTGAATAAATTGTCCAATATGCAAATGCGTAAAAACTTCATTTTTATATACCAACCCTTGGTGCACTTGATTCACAATCACCACATAACCCAAATCAGATTCACGGTACACTTGTACACTCACTTTTTCCCCTTCTTTAACCGTTAGGTTGTCATTGCTTAATTGGTTGTCAATTTTTTCAGTAGCAGCAACGCGTCCTGTTTGTTTGTCAATATACAATTTTACTAAATACTTGCCACCCAAACGCATACTTGAAAGTTGTTGCGAAACTGGGACAAATAAATCCTTCATCAATCCCCAATCCATAAACACCCCTTGCTTGGTTACATCGACTACTTTTAATGCAGCAATTTCACCCACCACTGCAAAAGGTTCCTGTGTAGTCGCTACTAAGCGATTATCTGAATCATGGTAAATGAAAACACTAATGGTATCCCCAATTTGTAACCCCGAAGGCACGAATCTTTTGGGAAGCAGGATACCCTCTTCACCATCATCCATATAAAATCCAAAGTCAACCTTTCGGTCCACGCGTAGGAGATTAAATTGACCTACATTAACAGTTGACATAAGTTTTTATTTATAATATTAAAATAATTCAGGTTGTTGTTCATCCGTTTTACTGCCCGCTTTTTTTTCCCATTCCATTTCCACTGACTTCGTAAAATCAACCAATTTAGTTCCAATGGCTTTCCAACCCATAATATCCACCATTTTGCTCACCTTAAATTTGGCTTTTCTTACTTGCGCGCCTCTACCAGTATGCACTACTAATATTGGATCCTCTGCGGTAGTAATTGTTTCCAAATAATTCCCATTACCTTCCTTGATAAAAGTAAAAGGTGTTTTTAAAGTAGTAGTTTCTATTTTAAACCTTTTGATATTGAACTGCAATTTTTCTTTATCAAGATATACTGCAGTAATAATTTTTTCAGGATTAAACTTTTCAATGAACACTACTTTTTCTGGATCAAAACGTTGGGTTGGTTCCGTATCAGTTACTTCATAATTACCATCACTGGTTACCACCAAAACCTTCTCGTCCTCAAAGGTACCTAAATAAATACCCTTTTCCTCCATATTAAAGCGACCAAACTTATCATCAAACCATAATTTGCGACCCAAAAGCGTGCTTTTACCCGCTTCCTTCAATTTTACGGACTTGATGGGATATTTGGTTATTTGATTACCCACACTACTTCTGCCCTTCACTTCCAATTCGTCAAAATAAAATTCAAGCTCTTTGATACGTGCAGTACAATTAGGACTTAAAATAATTTTTACCGACTCTGCTTCTCCATTTGCATTCACAGATAAATAATGCACCCTGGATTTATCTGCTGATTTTGTCAAAGGATATTCTTTGTCTCTTGTGATACCTGTCACGTTAAATCTTTTGGCATAACTAATTCCAGTAGCACCATCCACATACATCATATTGTAAGTAGTTCGCTCATCGTTTTTCTGGAATACAGCTGCATGTAGAATATCCTTACCTATAAATACTTTGTCAGATACTTTAACCACTTTCATGATACCAGACTTCGCAAATGCAATGATATCATCGTAGTCGGTACAGTCACATAGAAATTCATCCTTCTTCAAGCTGGTACCCACAAAACCTTCGGCACGATTAATGTATAATTTAGTATTAGCAATGGCAACATGCTTCACTTGTATGGTATCAAATTCTTTTATTTCTGTTTTACGCTCCTTACCCTTGCCATATTTTTTTAGTAACCCCTCATAATAATTGACCGCATAATCGGTCAAATTAGCCAAGTTATTTTTTACTTCTTTAATTTCATCCTCAATACCTTTTATTTGTGCAATTAAGTCATCGATATCTAATTTATAAATACGACGAACGGGTTTGTCCGTTAGTTTTAATAGATCAGTACGTTCAATGGGTTTTTTAAACTTCTTTTTAAA
>JBEGKS010000035.1:0-11390 GCA_041183945.1 Bacteroidota bacterium
AATAAAGGAAAAATACAAGGCCCTTTTGAAAAAGGAGAATTTGATACATTGGCCATTGCAGGTAGAAATTTATTTACCAGCATGGATGTGGAAGTACAACAACTTGCAGAAAAATTATTACAACATAAAATAGGAAGTGTGGTGGCATTGAATCCTAAAACAGGATCAGTAATAGCCATGGCTTCTAGCCCAGGATACAATCCCAATTTATTAACTGGTAATCAAAGAAGAAAAACAATTGGCAGATTATTAACCGATACAGCACGTCCTATTTACAACCGTGCAATTAAAGGTCAATATCCTCCGGGATCTACCTTTAAACCCATGGGTGCACTCATTGCCTTAGACGAAGGTTTGATAACCCCAAGTTTTGGCTACAATTGTTTTGGATTATATACCTCCTGTGGTGATCCTAGAAAATGCGAGCACCATAATGCAGGCCATGCTGCTAATTTACAATTGGCCTTAGCCAATTCATGTAACTCTTATTTTTTACAGGTATTTAGAATGGCTATTGACAATCCAAAATACCATGATGCCAAAAAAGGGTATTTGAAATGGAAGCAGTATATGAATAGTTTTGGTCTAGGTAGAAAATTAGGCATTGACTTACCGAGTGAAAACAGAGCGAACATTCCTGATACAGCTCAGTACAATAAAGATTTTGGCGGTGCTAAGTATTGGAATAGTTGCTATATGTTAACCTTGGGCATTGGACAAGATAGAATGACAGCCACTCCTTTACAATTAGCCAATGCCATGGCCTTTATTGCGAATAAAGGATATTATTATACACCACATTTTATTGACAGCGTAGAAGAAGAAGATGAAGTTGATAAAAAAATGTTAGAGAACTTTCGTGTGAAGCAAGAAGTGACTAAAATACCAACTGAATATTTTGATATTATAAAAGAAGGTATGCATGATGTAACTGTTTATGGAACAGCCGCCTTTATTAAAGTACCAGGTCATGAATTTTGTGCCAAAACAGGGACTGCTCAAAACCCACACGGAAAAAATCACTCCTTATTTGTTTGCTTTGCCCCTAAAGACAACCCCAAAATCGCAGTAGCTGTGATAGTAGAGAATGCAGGCTTTGGTGCCACTTGGGCAGGACCTATAGCAGGACTGGTTATGGAAAAGTATTTGAATGATACTTTAACTAAAGAAAGTAAAACCAAGGTTGATTACTTATCCAATGTGGATTTGATGCCAGAAGCCATTAAAGCCTGGTACATTAGAAACAATAAAACCGAAATGCTTAGTCCTATTGAATACAACAATGATGAATTAGCAGATATTTGGGATATGGAAATGCTTTCTGAAACAGCTCCTATCAAAACTAAATTAGATACTATTAAAAAATTAGATACAGCTGCGCCACCCGTTCAATCAAAAGCGCCTGCGCCTAAGAATAAAAAAATGAAGGAAAATGCTTTGAACCCTAAGCTGAAAAAAAAGAAAGTAAATAGTAAAAAGAATAATGTCAGCATCTAGTAACAATAATAATTTTTCAAAAGGTACCGACTTAGCCGTCATCCTTGTTTACCTCATCATGGTGGCGATTGGCATTATCTGCGTTTTTATGGTGGAGTATAATCCCAATTTAGACTGGAGCAACTCTTTCTTAACAGCTAAAACGAATTATAGTAAGCAAATTTACTTTGCAATTTTTTGTGCGTTTGTAGCCATCTTTATTTTACTTATCGATAGTAAATTATTTACAGCACTTGCTAATATTTCTTATGTACTAGGTATCTTATTAATGTTAGCCACTTTTGTTTTAGGTAAAAATATAAACGGATCCAAAAGTTGGATTCCCATTGCAGGTGGTTTTAATTTACAACCAGCAGAATTGTGTAAAATTTTTACCGCTTTACTATTAGCCAAGTTCATCTCCAAACCAGAAACCGATTTTACTAAATTAAAGTCTCATATTATTGCTGGCATTATGATTGCCCTTCCAGCAGTATTATCTATCATGCAACACGAAATGGGTCTGGCCTTGGTATACAGCGCCTTTATATTTGCCATGTATCGTGAAGGGCTACCTCCAGTTATTTTAGTAATCCTTTTATCTTTTGCCATTTTAGTAATTGCTACTTTATTATTAGAGCCCACTACGCTGGCCATTATCTTAACTGCCGTAGCAGGACTCTTTATTGCGAACATGATTAAAAGGTTTAAACGCAATAAAAATAATATCTTAATTGTACTTGCCATTTGGATGGTAAGCTTTGGCACTGTTCGATTTGCTGTACCGTATATTTTTAACAATGTTTTTGAGTGCTATCAAAGTACACGTATATACTCCATGATTGGTAAAGAGTATGATTGTTCTTTAAATAAAAAATCGGCTAGCAATAATAGCGAGAGAAAAAGTAAAAAGCCCGATGATTATAATGTGAAACAAAGTAAGATTGCCATAGGCTCTGGTGGCTTTTGGGGTAGAGGTTTTTTAAAGGGTACACAAACTAGAGGAAGATATGTACCAGAACAGCATACCGATTTTATTTTCACCTCCCTTGGTGAAGCTTTTGGCTTTGTAGGTACTTTCAGTTTCTTAGCACTTTATTTATTTTTCTTATTTAGACTTATAAGAATTGCGGAAAGACAAAGAAGTACTTTTTCAAGAGTTTACGCCTATAGTGTGGTGGGCATTTTCTTTTTTCATATTGCGGTGAACATCTGTATGACCGTTGGCTTGTTTCCAGTAGTGGGTATTCCACTGCCTTTAATTAGTTATGGAGGGTCTTCCCTACTTACTTTTACTGTGCTTTTATTTATTTTATTAAGATTAGACGCAGACAGACAGATGGTGCTGCGTTAATGCTTATTTTTGCAGTATGCGCATTTACCCTTTATCTGAAGGCAGTTTTTCTATTGATGAAACAAAGGTCTTTAAACCATTTGACAGCAGTAGCCCCGATTATCCTAATAGGCCCAAGGGCATATAATTTTATTAGACACGGGGCTTGGTTATCTAAATAATTTAGGTGTATTACAAATTCATGAAAATTTAATGGCCTTGGGTATTGACCCCTCAAAAGTGACCAAGGTGTTTTTAAGTCATTTACACAAGGACCATGTAGGAGGCATAAGTTATTTACATCCTATACATCAGGAGCAATTTATAAGTTTTCCTTATGCAAAATACTATGTGCAAAAAAGAGAATTTGAAGAAGTCATGCAAAATAGTAGTAATGCAACACTTAAATCCCAAGTGGGTATACTGGAAGAATTTAGCGGAACGGCGTGGCTTACAGAGGATAAAGGAGTGATTGATGATTTGATTTATTATGAAATAACGGGCGCGCATTCTCGGTTTCATCAAGTAGCCTGGGTGAAAGAAAATGATGAAATTATTTTTTTTGGTGCAGATGTTGCTCCGCAATTACAACAAATGAAATCAAGATTTATGGCCAAATACGATTTAGACGGGAAAAAAGCATTAGAATACAGACAGCTATGGTGGGAAGATGGGAATAAAGAAGGCTGGACCTTCGCATTTTACCATGATATTAGTCAGCCTACCTACAAATCGGTTAGTTCTATCTAAAACAAACATTCATTAGGAATCAATGCTGGCAAGGCTTTCATGAAATCCAGTTTTATTTGTACTACCTTTGTGGTATTCTTATGACAAGTCCTAATAATAATTACGCGCAACAATTTAGAAGAAATGTATCTGATAAATATATTATCTATAATAGTTTGTTTGCAGCACTTCCTTATTCAGGGGTAGCCAATGTTGGCGCTTTATTACCCATCTTGTTACAAACCTGCGAAGAAGGTTATGCGAAAGAAAAATCGCCCAATGAGATTATTGATTATTTTTTTACAAGACATACTCAAGTAGAAACAGAGACAGAAAAAATTGATCACCTTTTTAAATATGTTCAATACATAGAAAGACAGGTAGTTCTGTTTGATGCCATTGAAGATGCTGCTTTCACTTCTGTAAATGATATGGAAGGACCTGGCAGTTTAAAGACATTAATACGTGATGCCAACTTCACTGGGAAAAATGAAGCCTTAAAAAATAAATTAAAAGATTTTAAAGTACGCATTGTATTAACAGCGCATCCTACTCAATTTTATCCTGCCAATGTTTTGGGTATTATACATGATATGGGCGTGGCCATTGGGAAAAATGAATTCAATACCATTAACCAATATATTCAGCAATTAGGCCTGACCCCTTTTTTTAATAAAAAGCAGCCTAGCCCTACCGACGAAGCCTTGAACTTAATGTGGTATTTAGAAAATATCTTCTACTATGCAGTGGGCAATATTTATAATACCATTATGAATGAAGTCTTTGATAATAAATACGAAAACCAAAACCCCTTTATTGAATTAGGCTTCTGGCCAGGCGGAGATAGAGATGGCAACCCTTTTGTAAATGCGGCTACTACTATCAAAGTGGCCAAGGCATTAAGGTCTAGTATTATTGTATGTTATTATAGAGATATTAGAAAGCTAAAACGCAAACTAACTTTTTCGGGTATTGATATACTGATGAACAAGCTGGAGGCCAGTTTATATGAAAATGTGTTTAGACCTGATGAAAGCTACCCCATTGTAAAAGAAGAAATTATTGAAAGCTTAGAAGCGATTAGAAAAAAAATAATTGAAGAGGACCATTCTCTATATTTAAGTAGCCTTGAAAGCTTACTTCATAAAGTAGAATTATTTGGAACCCACTTCGCTTCCTTAGATATAAGACAAGATAGCAGAATACACCGTAAAGTATTAATGGATATTCATGAAAATGAATTTCAAAAAAAGGGCAAAGGTTTCCTACCTGCAAATTATGAGCAGTTAACTACAGCAGAACAAATTAATATATTAAGTAAGCTTGAAGGAAATATTCAAGCTAATGATTTCAGTGCATCCATTACAAAAGATACCATTGAAAGTATTTACGCCATTAAAGAAGTACAAAAACTAAATGGCGTAAAAGGCTGTCATAGATATGTGATTAGCAATTGCCAGTCTGAAGTGAATGTAATGGAACTATATGCTTTATGTAGGCTATGTGGTTGGGACAATAACCTTGCCAGTCTTGATATAGTTCCTTTATTTGAAACCATTGACGACCTTAGCGCTTCTGAAAATATAATGCAAACATTATATGCAGCACCCATTTACGCAGCCCACCTAAAAGCAAGAAATCAAGAACAACCTATTATGTTAGGCTTTAGCGATGGCACCAAGGATGGTGGCTACCTACAAGCCAACTGGAGTATTTATAAAGCTAAGGAAACCCTTACAGCAGTTTCAAGGAAAAATAAAATTATCGTAAAGTTTTTTGATGGTCGTGGAGGCCCTCCTTCAAGAGGTGGTGGCAAGACCAATCAATTTTATGCTTCTATGGGCAATCAAATTGAAAATGAAGAAATACAATTAACAGTTCAAGGACAAACCATCACTTCTAATTTTGGAACTATTCAGTCTGCTCAATATAATCTGGAACAATTATTAACTGCTGGTGTAAGCAACGAACTTTTTGCAGATACCAAATTGCAAATTTCATCTAAGGACAGAGCCTTACTAGAGGAGCTAGGTAATATTAGTTATCAAGCCTATCAACAACTGAAAGAAAATGCTTTATTCTTACCGTATTTACAAAAGTATAGTCCTTTAAACTATTATAGTAAAAGCAATATTGCTAGTCGTCCTGCTAAAAGAGGCAGCAGCAATAGCTTAAGCTTCTCAGACCTTCGTGCCATTCCCTTTGTCGGCAGTTGGAGTCAATTAAAACAAAATGTACCCGGCTTTTATGGCGTAGGCACAGCCTTGCAAGTATTAAAAGAAAAAGGTAAATGGGAAGAAGTACAAAGCTTATTTAATAATATTTCTTTTTTCAGGACACTGATAGACAATAGTATGATGAGTATGGTGAAATCTAATTTTGCCATTACTAAACATGTAGCATCTGATACAGCGTTTAATAGCATTTGGCAAAATATAAAAGAAGAATTTAAACTCACTACTCAACTCTATTTAGAGCTAAGCCATGCAAAAAGTTTAATGGAAAATGATGTAGTAAGTAAGCATTCTATTTTATTAAGAGATCGAATAGTGCTGCCCTTATTAACAATTCAACAATATGCCCTGGGTAAAATTCAAGAAGTAAAAGACAATCCAACCGAATTAGCTTCTTATGAAAAATTATTAACTAGAACTATGTTTGGTATTATTAATGCAGCTCGTAATTCAGCCTAATCAGCCTAATGAATTAAACTGCTCCAGTATCCTTCCAATTCCATAAATGCAAACAGGCATAGGTTCTATAGGGAGCCCAGGCCAGTGACCTTTTCAACATTTTTGCGTGCAATTCTTTTTTTGTAGTGTATTTTATTTTATACAGTTTTATCATGGCTTGTTGAATGCCTAAATCATCTACTGCAAAAACATCTTCATGTCCAAGACTAAACATAAGTAGCATCTCCACTGTCCACCTACCCACTCCCTTAATTTGTGTGAGTAGTTCAATGACTGCCTCTGGCTCCATGGCATATAATTGCTTATCTGTAATTTTTTGACTTATAAAAAACTGAGCTACATTTTGAACATAGTTCACTTTTGAATTGCTTAAGCCAATGCCGCGTAGCGTATCAAAAGGAGTATCTATAATGGCCTGCATACTAGGCTCTTTCCCTTTATAAACATCTAAAAACCTTTTAAAAATAATAGCAGCCACTTTAGTACTTAATTGTTGAGAGACAATACTGGCTATTAAACGAATGGCGGTATTCTTTCTTTTATATAAAGTATAAGCCTCCCCTTTTACAAGTTCCGCCAAGCCTTTGTCTTTTTTCAAATGTCTTTGATAGCTCATAGCCACAAAATAGGTAGATTTCAATAATTTTAATTAACTTTTCAATGAATAAATGATAGACTATGAAAAAATATTTCACCATTGCAGGGCTTTTTATATGTTTAATAAGTTTTGCGCAAAACAAGGACAAGCAAGCTATTCAGCAATTATTGGATAAACAAATTGCCGCCTGGAATACTGGCAATATAGATGCCTTTATGTTGGGCTATTGGGAAAATGATAGCCTTTTATTTATGGGAAAGAATGGCCCTACTTATGGCTACAATACAACCTTGGTAAATTATAAAAAGAATTATCCCGACACTGCACATATGGGTCAGTTAGCCTTTACGATTACCCGCATGCAAGCACTCAATACTGACCATTATTTTATTATTGGGCAATTTCATTTAAAAAGAAGTATCGGAGATGCACATGGCAACTTCACACTCTTATTTAGAAAAATGAAGGGGGTTTGGAAAATTATTGCCGATCATACAAGCTAGATAAATCGCACTAGTCTATTTTTATACCAATAGGGTTTTTCCAAATTCTATAAAGTGTATAAGCGAAGCCTATAAAGCTAACAAGTAAGTAAATGTAAAATAAAACATTGCCTAGCTTCCACTCGGTTTCAATAAATGCATAGCCCCACATAATACCAAAGGCTACATTAATGGACATATATACTACCACCAAGCCAATGGTACGCATAATTCTATTTAAGTATTGAAGTAGTAAAGGCTCCATAATTAGTCTAAACTTTGTTTATTATTCGCAGCTGCTTTTAATAATCGATCAAATTGCGCAGGCGTTAAGTCGTTATAGAAATAATACACTGGGTCTACTTTAATATTTCTTTTGATCACTTCATAATGACAATGCGGGCCGGTACTCTTTCCTGTGTTTCCAATATATCCAATCACTTCCCCTCTTGTTACAGACTGACCTACTTTCGCTTTCACACGAACCATATGCCCATACAATGTTTGATAACCAAAGCCATGATTTATGACTACTTTGTTACCATAGCCATCTGTATTAAAACCAGCCGCCTGCACTACTCCATCTGCAGTTGCATAAATAGGCGTACCAGAAGGTGCTGTAAAATCTAAACCCTGATGAAAACGAATGTCTTTATAAAGCGGATCAATTCTATAACCAAAACTTCCTGCGATTCTATTTAAATTTTTATTACTTACAGGTTGAATAGAAGGAATCGCTTTTAATAATTTTTCTTTATTCTTCACCATCGCCCCTATCTCAGAAAAGGAAGTAGTTTGATAGGCCATCCTTAAACTTAAATTGTTTAATTGACTAATCATGCTTTCTAATAATTCATTATTAGAAAAACTTTGCAATAGACGTACTTCTTTTTTAGATTCCATTTCTTTCACTCTCGCACTATCTGGTATGGGGCTCGCTTCAAAAATAGATCGGTATACTTCATTGTCTCTACTTTCTAATTCAGCCATTTGTAATTGTAATTGTTTTAGCTCGGCCGACAAGACACTATAATTCTCTTTATACATTTCGTTTTGCTGACGCAATAACTTTTCTTTAGGAGAGTCAATGTATTGAAACATGATAATGACAATAATAACACCTGTTACTATAGAGGCAGCCACAAAGCCGAATAGCTGAAGTAGACGCACTCGAAGGGGCACTTCCACTTTTTCAAATCGAAGGGTATGGGTATTAAAGAAGTATTTTATTTTCTTCATTTGAAATAAGCCATTTTTTTGTCTAATTAGGCTATAAAAAAGCCCCAATTCCTTACCTTTGAGGACATTAAAAAAGCATAACAAATATAGCTTTTAAGACCAATACAGCCTAAAATTAAGCTACATGATGAAGAGCCCTGAAATAAGACAACAATTTTTAGATTTTTTTGCATCTAAAGGGCATGCCATTGTTCCGTCCGCACCTATTGTCGTTAAGAACGACCCTACCTTGCTTTTTACCAATGCGGGTATGAATCAGTTCAAAGACTTTTTTTTAGGCAACCAAGAACCTAGTCATAAAAGAATTGCAGATACCCAAAAATGTTTACGCGTAAGTGGCAAGCATAACGACTTAGAAGAAGTAGGTGTTGATACCTATCACCATACTATGTTTGAGATGTTAGGCAATTGGAGCTTTGGTGATTATTTTAAATGTGAAGCCATTGAGTGGAGTTGGGAATTATTAACAAAAGTATATGGGATTGATCCTGCAAGATTATATGTAACTGTTTTTGAAGGAGACGCATCAGAAAACTTACCCGCTTCAAGTGAAGCATTAATGCATTGGAAAAAATGGGTAACTGAAGACAAAATAGTGTACGGTAATAAAAAAGATAATTTTTGGGAGATGGGCGATACGGGACCTTGTGGCCCATGTAGTGAAATACATGTAGACATGAGATCTGATGAAGAGATTGCTAAAATACCAGGTCGTGATTTAGTGAACAAAGACCATCCACAAGTAATAGAAATTTGGAACAATGTATTTATTCAATACAATCGAAAAAAAGATGGCAGTTTAGAGCCACTACCTAATAAGCATGTGGATACAGGTATGGGTTTTGAAAGACTAGTGCGCGTAATTCAAAATAAAAAAAGCAATTACGATACCGATGTTTTCACAGGCACCATTGAAGTGGTTGAAAAAATTACGCAAAAAAAATACGATTACAGCGATACCAAAGAAGCTATTGCTTTTAGAGTTATTGCCGATCATATTCGTGCCATTGCCTTTACCATTGCAGATGGTCAGCTCCCAGCCAATACAGGCGCTGGTTATGTGATTCGTCGTATTTTAAGAAGAGCCGTACGATATTATTATTCTTACTTGGATTATAAACATCCCTTACTACATCAGTTAATGCCACAGTTGGCAAAACAATTTGAAAATGTATTTCCTGAACTAACAGGTCAATTAGATTTTGTAACTAAAGTAGTAAAAGAAGAAGAGGAAGGTTTTTTACGCACTTTAGAAAAGGGATTAAAGCGCATGGATGATATTATAAATACCCATCCAAAAAATGCGACCATTGAAGGAAAATTAGTTTTTGAACTATTTGATACTTTCGGCTTCCCTGTAGATTTAACAAAGTTAATTGCAAGTGAAAATGAATTGCAAGTAGATGAACCAGGCTTTGAAAAAGAAATGCAGCAACAAAAAAACAGAAGCCGCGCGGCTACTGCCATTGATACAGGTGACTGGATACAAGTAAACCCTGATAAAGAAACCAATTTTGTAGGTTACAGTTCCATGGAAGCTACTGCCACTATTATTAAATATAGAAATGTAAAAGCCAAGGGCAAAGAAGCCTACCAATGGGTTTTATCTGAAACACCTTTTTATGCAGAGAGTGGTGGACAAGTGGGTGATATAGGTAGTTTGCAATTTGAGGATGGTACAAGCATTGCAGTAACAGATACTAAAAAAGAAAATAATTTATTTATACATTTTACGGAAAGCTTACCTCCGGCAATTTCTAATACAGTTAAAGCAACGGTAAATGCAAGTGCTAGAAAAGCAACTACCTTACACCATTCAGCTACCCACTTATTACATGCAGCACTTAGAAATATTTTAGGTAAGCATGTGGCACAGAAAGGAAGCTTGTGCAATACCGATCAATTGCGATTCGACTTTTCACATTTCACCAAAATGACTGCAGAAGAAATTAGCCAAGTGGAAACTATGGTCAATGCTAAAATAAAAGAAAACATTCCAGTTGTTATAAAAGAAATGAATAAAGAAGAAGCCATTGGCTTAGGTGCGATGGCTTTATTTGGAGAAAAGTATGGAGATAAAGTACGTGTAGTGGTGATGGACCCGGCTTATTCCATTGAATTATGCGGCGGCACCCATGTAGGACAAACGGGTGAAATTGGGAATTTTATTTTAAAAGCAGAAGCCTCTGTTGCTGCTGGTGTGAGAAGAATTGAGGCAGTGGTGGGAGATGCTGCAGGTAAATATATTACCGAGGTCAATGAAAAACTACATAAGCAAATTGTACAACTAACAGAAGCTTGTGCATTACTTGCCGTTAAAATAAATGTTCCCTTTAAAGCACCTGAGTGGAATGAAAATTCTGCTGTCTCTGTTTTAAATGATACCATTGCCTCTTTGCAGTCAAGTCAAAGAGAATTGTCTAAGCAATTAGAAAGTAAAGAAGCTTTACTTGTAAATGAACTAACGACTCAATATAGTAGTCAATTTGAAACTATTAATGGAATTGCATTTTTAGGCAAGGAAATAACATTGTCAAGTGCCGATAACTTAAAAAAATTAGCGGTAGCCTTGGGGCTTACTCAAAATAATCATTGCATTATTTTAGTAGCTACTATTGAAGCAAAAGCTTCTGTCGCAGTTTCCGTTAGTGAATCACTAAGCGCTACCCTTCCAGCTACTCAATTAATTAAAGAAAAAATTGCCCCTCTAATTAAAGGTGGTGGTGGTGGGCAAAAAACCTTGGCTACTGCAGGGGGTCAAGATGCTAGCCAGCTTAATAAAGTAATTGAGGTAGTGAAAAATAGCCTTTAGTTTTTTGATTAACTTATTGATTTTCAAT
>JBEGKS010000036.1:0-8345 GCA_041183945.1 Bacteroidota bacterium
ACATTCATACAGATATATTAGATATGGCACATAGCATAGATAATTGGCAATGGACATGGTCGCATGTCGGTAAAACTACTTTAAATGCAGTGTCATTTTTCCCAATAGTAGGTTCGTTAAAATATGCTAAAAATATTGAAATCGGCAGAGATAAAGATATTATTGACTATAACTCAAGTTATCTACCGCCCCGCATTAGCACACAAACTGAATTAGGCTTTAATTATTACAAAAATAATGCTAATGAATATTTTAATAAAGTGACTATAGATTCATTTTTAATTCATAAGGAATGGTATAGTTTACCTAATTTAAGAGATGTAGATACTTTTTATAATAAGGTAATTATTCCTTTATATCAAAATTCTAATAATCCAATACCCACAAAAGGAAGATATATACTTGATAGGTTTAATTATTTAAATCATATTATTATTGATGATATAAATAACGTTGGTAAAATTGATCTTGTTGGCTATACAGATTACGATTTTGGTAGTAAATACTTATCTACAAATGAAAAAGTACCGCTAGCCTTGACATTATTCACTCAGTGTAATATTGCAAAACCTACTTTCAATACTACTAAATACTCCTTCTGTGCAGGTGACTCGTTAAAACTTACAATTTCTAATGTTAACAAAGGAGATACCTTAAAATGGTTTTATGGAACTAAGTCTGATTTGTCAAATGTTACTAATAAAACATTTACTGATAGTACTAAATTATTTGTAACAAGAACAGATAGTTTAGGATGTGTGATTTCATCAGACACTCTTCAAATAAAAAAATATGGTATCCCTAGCGCTCCAACCTTATCAAGAGACACTGCTAATTTCTTATTATCTGGAGCCGGTGGCACCACATGGTACAAAGATGGGAACGCTATTACAGATACCACTCAAAAGATTAAACCAACATCGCCAGGTTCATATACAGCTAAAACTACCCAAAACGGTTGTGCTAGTTCTTTGAGTACTCCATACTATTATTTAGTAACTGATATTATTAATCTAAGTAAAGATGAGTTTATCAAACTGGCACCGAATCCATTTATCAATCAACTCAATTTTGATTTCGTAGTGAATGGGTATCAAAGGTTAAATTTAGAGGTGTTTGATATAGCCAGTGGAACAAAGGTTGCAAGTCAGTCCAATTTAACTGCAGGCACTAAAATTACATTGGGTCAGTTATCAGCAGGTAGCTATGTAATTAAGGTAACCTCAGCTGACAATAAAATATCCTATCAATTTAAGATGGTAAAACTTTAAAAAACCCGGCCAGGTTCCGGGCCAGGTTTTCACCAAAAATGGGTTAAAAGAGGTGAATTATGAGAAATATAGATCTATTTCAATCTTGTATCCTATTGATTATCAATAAAAGAAAAGGGATGGAATACCACTTGAAACCCTCATAATCAGGGGGTCCCAGGATCATGCCCTGGTGGGCCCACAGCCGAAAGGCAAGATATTCAAGGGTTTATGCTGTCAAAAGCGTAGACCCTTTTTGTTTGGGGTAATTCTCTGCCAAGTTTGGGCCAGGTTTTGGGTTTTTTAAGGGAAAATAGGGGTGAATGGAAGTGAAGAATTAGAATAAGTCAACTGTTTTATAATTATACCACACAATAACATTTAAAGCCTGTTTACTTAAAAATAGCTGCATGCATATGCTATTAAGAATCATTATGACCAAAGTCATACTCTGTTTTAAACGATGTACATAATTTTGTTAGTGAACACTTACTCACAAACTTATAAAAATGAACACAATCTCAAAAAGGCAACTAGAAATAATACATGCAGCGGGTAAAATTCTAACCCAATCGGGTATACACGGGTTGACAATAAAAAATTTAGCTAAAGAAATGAAGTTTACTGAAAGTGCCATTTACAGGCATTTTGAAAGTAAAGAAGCCATAATAATTACAATGTTAAATTATTTAGCAGTTACTATGGATGAAAGGTTGAGTAAAGCTACAAAGGAAACAGATTTACCAATAAAGCAAGTTGGGGTATTTTTTAAAAATCAAATTGCTTTTTTTAAAGAAAATCCACATTTCTTGATATCTGTGTTTTCAGATGGCTTACTTGAAGAAAGTGAGAAAATAAATAAGTGTATTCATGCTATTATGCAGGTAAAGTCAAAACGTATTGTTGGAATTATTAAAGCAGGTCAAGAACAAAAAGTAATTACAAATAAGTTAGATAAAGAAGTATTGACACATATAATTATGGGAGGGTTTAGATTATTGATGTATAAATGGAGACTAGCAAAATTCAAATTCGACATTACATTAGAAGGGGATAATTATATAAAGTCGATTTTAGAACTTATACAAATTAGATAAAATAAAAAAAATGAAAAATGAAAATAATAAAAACATTTAGCTTAATTGGGGTTTGGCTATTCCTTACCATGTTGCATAATCAAGCAATAGGGCAAGTGTGGTCATTAACTAAGTGCCTCGACACTGCACAATTGAATAACAAACAACTAGCAATTAGTCGTAGTAATATTATAATAAGTGAGCAAAAGCAAGAAGAAGTTAAAGCTAGTTTAATCCCTAAAGTTGCTATGAATGGAGATTACAAATACTATACCAATTTGCCATACCAATTAATGCCTTCGTCAATTTTTGGAGGTCCGGTTGGACAATTTAAAGAAGCACAATTTGGAGTGCCTACTAATATAAATGCAAACATACAGTTTAGTATGCCAATTTTTAATGCTGTACTATACAATACGATGTCAACGGCAAAAATTGTAACAGAGTTTAGCAAACTACAATATCAAAAAAATGAAGACCAGTTGTTTTATGATATTACAAATTTGTATTACAACGCACAAATATTAAAACAACAAGTAAAGTTTTTGGACGCTAACTTAATTAATTCAAATATTCTATTGAAGAATATTCAATTACTACATGAACAATTATTAGCAAAGAATAGTGATGTAAGTAAGGTTCAATTACAAGTTTCGCAATTAGCCATCGCCAAAATAAATATAGTTAACAAATATGAACAGGTATTAAATATGTTAAAGTTTTCAATCGGAATTTCATTAGATCGTTTTATTGAAATTGATACTGCAATATTATTTCAGTCAATTAATGACATTAGTTACAGTAATAGTGCTGATATTAAATTAGCAAAAAAACAATTTGAATTACTCAACAATGAACTTACCACCCTTAAGTATTCAAAACTTCCAACATTGGCATTATATGGAACATATGGAACTACCGGCTTTGGTTATAATGTAAAGCCTAACGATTTTTTAAAATTCTTCCCTATAGGCATAGTTGGTGTTCAGTTTACATATCCAATATTTAATGGTACAATTACTAATCGCAAAATTTCACAAAAGAAACTAGATATAAAAAACAGTCAATTGCAAATAGGTCTAGCTGAGTCACAAAACGAAATGCAATCGAAAAACGCAGTAATACAAAAGTCAGTTACATTGAGATTAATTGAATCAAACAATGAGCAAATAGAGCAGGCGCAAAAAATATATAATCAAAGCGTGATCCAGTTGAAAGAAGGTATAGCAAATTTAACTGAATTGCTATTAGCAGATAATGCTTTGAGAGAAGCACAGAATAATTATTTAACCTCAATTATTGATTATATGAAGGCGGACTTAGAATTAAAGAAAATTAAAGGCAACATATCTACAAAAAAATAACAGCAAAATGAAAAATTCAACTAGTTTACTAAAAAAGATATTATACATAACTATTCCAGTCATATTATTAGGTTTAGTAGTGGTACGTTTAAAAAAGAATAAAGAATTAGCCAAAACAAACATAGTACAGTTTAACAAAGAGGCAGCCATTGCAGTAATTGCGGATACTGTTGTTTTACAAGAAGTTGCTTTCCCTTCCACCTTTTCAGGAACATTTGAACCGAATTTAGAAACAAAATTAAGTGCAGAATTACAAGGTAAGATTAATGCCGTTTTTGTTGATGTTGGTGATTTTGTACAAAAGGGTCAGCCATTAATTCAATTAGACAACAGTTTACTAAAACTTCAATTAGAAGGGGCGGAAGTTCAAATTGAAGGGCTTGAATTAGACGCAAAACGCTATTTAATCTTAACTAAAGCCGACGCAATACAAGGTGTGCAATTAGAAAAAACATTGCTTGCTTTGAAAGCAGCTAAAATTCAAAAGGCCACTTTAGCGGAACAAATACAAAAAACAACCATTAAATCACCTTTTTCGGGCGTTGTCACTGCAAAATTAACAGAACAAGGAGCATTTGCGGCTCCTGGCATACCACTACTTCAAATTACAGATATTGCTGTCTTAAAATTCACAATTAATATTCCCGAAACCGATTTAGCCTTATTTCAAATTGGGAAAAGTTACACCATTACCCCAGACGTAATGCAAAACGAACTAATAAATGGTAAAATGTACATGGTTGGAAGCAAGGCAAATGCTGGCAATAGTTATGCAATTCAATTCAAAATTAACAACACGGGTTTAAGGTTAAAAGCTGGCATGTTTGGTAAAGTACTCGTAAAAAACAATATGAGTGCTAAAGGAATTGTCATACCAAGTTCCGCTATAATTGGCAGCGCTGCCAATGCTCAGGTATATGTAGTAAAAAATGGAAAAGCAATTAAACAGGATGTCTTAATTCAGTCAACGTTACAAAATCAGGTATTACTCGCAAGTGGAATAGTAGCTGGCGATGTAATTGTGGTAAATGGATTCATTAATCTTTACGATGGTGCTAACGTTACCATTAAATAAAAAATATTTTATGAATATTACTGACATTTCTATTAAACGACCTTCCCTGATCATAGTGCTATTTAGTGTATTTACACTTTTGGGTGTTATTGGATATAAAAATTTAAGCTATGAACTAATGCCAGACTTTAATCAGCCGGTAGTGGTGATTAAAACAGTATACCCTGGTGCAGAACCCGAAGAAGTGGAAACATCTGTATCCAGAAAAATTGAAGATGCATTATCCAATTTAGAAGGAGTTGACTATTTAGTAACAAAGTCCCTACCCAATGCATCGGTTATAATTGCCAATTTAAAATATGGTACCGATTTGGATAAAACAATGCAAAATGCACAACGCTACATTGATAATATAAGAAAAGATTTACCTGTAGACATACTTAGCCCAGTTATGAGTAAGGTGTCGCCTAATGACCTACCAATTATGTCAATTAGTGCAACAAGCAATTTGACTAGTACCGAATTTTATCAAAAAATGAAGGATGAATTTTTGCCTCAAATTCAACAAATAAAGGGAGTCGCAGAAATTACTTTGTTAGGCGGGGAAGAAAGAGAAATACAAGTAAAAATTAATCAAGATAAAATAAAATTATACAAAATTTCAATTGGACAAGTAGTAGAAAGTATTAACCGATCAGGATTGGACCTGCCTGTCGGTAAAGTACTTACAGAAAAGGAAAGTAATTCAGTGCGCTTGATAGGTAAATTTTCGACATTAGAGGATCTCAAAATGGTTCAAATTTCAATGCCGTTGCCAGGCAATCCAATATATATTAAAGATGTTGGGGAAGTTACAGATGGAGTGAAGGAAATTAGTTCAGTAAGTCGTTATAATGGCAAAAATGGTATAGGTATTCTTTTGAAAAAACAAGGTGATGCAAATGCAGTTGATGTATCAAAATTGGTACGCGCTAAGTTTATTGCGATTGCTGACCAATACAAATTATCTGGAGTTACGTTTACGATTGCCGATGACAGCACGGACAATACCATTGCCGCGGTGAATTCGGTAGTGTTTGATTTAATATTAGCTGTAATTCTAGTTTCACTTGTCATGCTGCTGTTTTTACGCAGTTTTCGAAATTCATTAATTGTGCTAATAGCAATTCCAACTTCTTTAATCACCTCCTTTGCGGTAATGTGGTTACTAGGATATACACTTAATTTAATGACATTATTAGCAATGTCCTTAATTATAGGCATTTTAGTAGACGATGCAACTGTTGTTTTAGAAAACATACAACGTCACCTGGACATGGGTAAGCCTAAGAGAGAAGCTTCCTTGGATGGTCGAATGGAAATTGGATTTTCTGCATTGTCAATCACTTTAGTTGATGTGGTAGTATTTTTACCTATCTTATTTTTGCAGGTGTTTGTTGCAGACATGTTAAAACAGTTTTCAGTAGTAGTGGTCACCTCGACACTCACTAGTTTACTAGTAGGATTTACACTTACACCTTGGCTAGCTTCACGCATTGGGGTAAAGGAAAATTTATTGCCTACTAACTTTTTTAACCGATTTTTACTTTGGTTTGAAAAACAGTTAGAAGAATTCACAAATTGGTATGGTCGAAAATTAGAATGGGTTTTATCACACAAATTAATTTTTACGGGATTTGTATTATTGCTTTTTGTGATGACATTGGCTATTGTAAAACAGGGTATAATTGGAAAAGAGCTTATCTCTACAGGGGATCAAGGAAAATTTAGACTCAATATTGAATTTGATAAATCGACCTCAATTCAACAGAACAACCTTATTGCAAAAAATATTGAAAACTATATTTTACAAAAAACAGAAGTAGCTACCGTATTCAGTAATGTAGGTGGGCCTAGTACTGGTATTGGAAGCTTAGGTGTTGGTTCTTCCAATAAAACAGAATTCGCTATTCAACTAAAATCAAAAAATTTACTCAATAATGTCCCTACCGAAAGTTTTATGAAAAAACTTAGGGACTCTTTAAGAAATTCATTCCCAGGTATTAACTATTCAATGGCCTCATTGGGTTTGATTCCAAGGTCAGCTCCCATTGAACTAACTATAAGCGGGAGTAATAACGCCTTGGTAATGAAAACAGGGACTTCATTAAAGGAGATTATTGAAAAAATTCCAGGTGCTGATAATGTGAGACTTTCTGTGGAAGAAGGAAGTCCAGAATATAAAATAGTGCCCGATAAGGATAAAATGCAACGACTAGGGTTAACCACAGCGTATGTAGGCATGAATTTAAGAACTGCATTTTCTGGTAATAATGATGCTTCACTAACAGAAAAGGGAATTGAATATCCAATTAGGATTTGGGTTGACGAGCATAACAGAGAAAATGTAAGTGATATAAAAGAATTGGATTTAATCAACCCCAACGGTACACCAGTTCAAGTAGCTCAGTTTGGAAATGTGGTAAAAGAAAACGCGCCAACATTATTAGAAAGGAAAGATAGACAGCCTGCAATCACGCTTACTGCCGATGCATTAGGAAGGCCATCAGGAACTGTAGCAGATGATGTTGTAGCGTATTTAAAATTAAACCCGCTTCCTGCAGGATTAGAAATGACTTGGGGAAGCGACATTAAAAGACAAAATGATAGTTTTGGCGCACTTGGTTCAGTATTAGTTATTTCATTTTTACTGATCTATTTAATCATGGTAGCATTGTATGATAGTTTTGTGTACCCTTTTGTGGTTTTATTCTCTATACCAGTTGCGGCAATTGGTGCTTTTTTAGCGCTTAATTTAACGATGAACAACTTAAGTTTATTTGCTTTATTAGGTTTAATTATGCTTATGGGATTAGTAGTTAAGAATGCAATTTTAATTGTTGATTTTACCAATCAGCTCAAACTACAAGGGAAACATTATAAAGAAGCATTAGTAATTGCTGGCAAGGGAAGAATGCGTCCAATATTAATGACTACCCTTTCAATGGTTATTGGTATGTTGCCAATAGCACTTGCAAGCGGTACTGCTGCAGAATGGAAAAATGGATTAGCATGGGTAATTATTGGAGGCTTACTCTCCTCTCTTATTCTAACTGTTTTTCTTGTCCCAATGGTCTATTATGTAGTTGACGGATTAAAGGGCTGGTTACAAAAATAGCTCATCAATTATAGTATTAATTCCCGGCCAAGTTCCCGGCCAGGTTTTCACCAAAAACGGGTTAAAACAGGTGAAATATGAGAAAAACAGATCTATTTCAATCTTCTATCCTATTGATTATCAATAAAAGAAAAGGAATAGAATACTACCAGGAACCCTCATAAAATATATTGGGGTCTCCCGAGTACTCGGGATGGGCCCACAGCCGAAAGGCAACATTATCAAGGGTTTATGCTGTAAAGTGCATAGACCCTTTTTGTTTGGGGTAGTCCCCGGCCAAGTTTGGGCCAGTTTTCATCAAATACGGGGTAAAAGAGGGTCGATTAATTAAAGTTTCTAATATATATTTATTTAACTCAATACTAACTAGGAATGATTAGGTGTAAATAGCTGTTTTAGCATAATTTTGTAACCTAATGCAAAAAAAGAATACAGTTAAAATAATGGTCAATTTTCGTTTCATAGGCCTCCTAACTATTGCAT